>JAEZJL010000439.1 GCA_023415815.1 Bacillota bacterium
ATACTCGACAGATACGGCATACCCATTGCCGTAAACCGGCAGGGCTTTACGATCAAAATCGTCAAAACCGATATCAAAACTACCGAATTGAATGAATTGCTCCTCAAACTTTCCCTTATACTGGAAAAAAATGAGAAAAGCTACAACGACAGCCTCACAAAATACCTGACCTTCAACCCGGTCACCTTCAACGGAAAGTCCAAGTCGGTCATAGAGGACTGGCAAAAGAATACGAACAGGCTCGGTATGGAGGCGGCCGACGTAAAAAGCGACCCGCAGGAGCTGTTCAAATATCTCAGAAACGAAAAATTCAAGATAGATCCCTCGTGTTCGGACGCCGACGCTTACAGGATCATGAAGCTCAGGTACGAAATCCTTATAGACAACTGGAATTTCACCACGGGAGGAACGGTCATCCTGGCCCGCGACGTAGGAATCACAACCATATCCGAGGTCGAGGAGAGGCACCATGAATTCCCCGGCGTCGTGACGGATGTGGAGCCTGTCAGGCAGTATAACGACGCTTACAACGTAGGGCAGGTCCTCGGCTTTGTCGGAGCGATCAGCCAGAAGCAGTACGACACCATGAAGGACGAGGGCTATGAAAATGACGATATCATCGGCCAGACCGGGGTGGAAAAGACCGCCGAGAGATATCTCAAGGGCAAGGACGGCAAAAAGAGCATTGAGGTGGACACCAGCGGGAGGCTCACCCAGCAGCAGGAGACGGTGCCTGCGCTGCCGGGCAGCGACGTTTACCTGACAATAGATACGAACCTTCAGAAGGTCGCTATGGAATCCCTTGCAAGAAATATCGAGCTGATAAAAAATAAAAACGACAAGGGCAACTTCGGCGACGCGGAAGCGGGCTCGGTCGTCGCCATGAATGTAAATACCGGAGAGGTGCTGGCAATGGCCAGCTATCCAAGCTTCGACCCGGCCGTATTCCTGGCGGGCTCAGAGGACAAGGCCGCCCAGCAGACAATTCTCAGCTTGAATAACGATGAAAAAAAGCCGCTGCTCAACAGGGCCATACAGGAAATATACGCACCGGGCTCCACCTTCAAGCCGCTGACCGCCATAGCCGCGCTCGAGACGGGTAAGATTACGCCCGCGAACAGCAGGCGCTATGACGGAGGTACGTTTACCGCGGAAGGAGGACGTGTATTCAAATGCCTTGAATATCCGATCGGAGGACATGGCTGGCTCGACCTGAAGAAGGCCCTGGAGACCTCCTGCAATATATATTTTCACGACATAGGGACAGAAACGGGGATCGACAACCTGGACAAGTGGGCCAGGCAATTCGGCCTCGGGAACAAGACGGGGATAGACCTTCCGTATGAGGTGGCAGGCTATATGTCCTCCCAGGAGACAAAAAAGAAGCTCCACGACGGAGACATCTGGAGGCCCGCCGACACGGCGCAGGTCGCGATAGGCCAGTTCGACAACGCCTTTACCCCTCTGCAAATTGTAAATTACATCAGCACGCTTGCCAACGGCGGCAAGAAATACAAGCCCTATATAATCGACAAGGTGATAAAATACGACGGCTCAATAGTGAATGAAACAAAGCCGACGTACGTTCAGCTGGATGTAAAGCCCGAATATATCAACGCGGTCAAGGAAGGAATGATCCGGGTTACCCAGGCGACCGACGGAACGGCAAAGGAAGCTTTTACCGGCCTGCCGTTCGAGGTGGCGGGCAAAACCGGGACGGCCCAGACCGGCAGAGAGGCAACCCATTCTTCAAATTCCCTGTTTGTATGCTACGCTCCCGCCGACAAGCCGGAGATTGCCATAGCCGTGGTTGTCGAGAGGGGCGTCTGGGGCTCGTATACGGCTCCCGTCGCAAGGGACATCATCGACGAATATTTTGGGCTCAAAAAGGCGGGCTCAACCGGAAACGACGCTCTCAAGCCCGAGGAGCCGGTTTTTATACAGTAGCGCTTTAAATTATGCTTGCCGGATTGTTCAAATAATGTAATAATTATTACTGTAAAATGTATGCTATATATAATGCAAAAAGGATTGAAGCAATAGATTTTGCACTTATCTTATATTAAAGGCTTTGCTGCAAAAACCGGTTTCCGCCATTCAGAATATTTTGCAGCCTACTGGGGGACAGAACTATGGAGGAAAGCGTCATAAGCTTTAAGGCAACGGTGAACGGCCTTATACTGATCATGCGGGAAGAGGATGATTTCGACACCGTCCTTGAGCATATTGAAAAAAAGGTCGCCACATCCAGCAGGTTTTTCAGGGGGGCAAGCATCGGGGTAAAATACCGCGGAAGGAAGCTGTCCGGCAGGGAGGAGCAGAAGATATCCGAGCTCCTGGCGGCAAGGACCGGCGCCGAGATAAAAAGCTTTGAAGAGGATACCGAGCCGCAGGACAGGAGCCATGTCCCTGAGGCCGAGCCCGTCAGGGAGAGACCGAAAATGAGGATGCTTTATTTTAAAGGCATCGAAGAGGGCATGACGAAATTCTACAGGGGTACCGTCCGTTCGGGGCAGCTCGTCAGCTTCCAGGGAAACGTAGTTATCATAGGGGATGTAAATCCCGGGGGGCAGGTCGAAGCAGCCGGCAATGTCGTCGTTATGGGCTCGCTGCGCGGTATCGTACACGCGGGCTCCGACGGAAACAAGGAAGCGGTGATCGCGGCGTTGAACCTGCAGCCCACGCAGCTGCGAATAGCCGACGTCATCACCCGTTCACCGGACGTAAAGGAGAGCAAGACCGTGCTGATACCGGAGATGGCTTTTGTAAAGGACGACCTTGTATACATAGAGGCGTTTCTTCCCCAGTACAAGTGAAGCCGGACTACTGCGGTTTAACCGATAATTAATGCAAGAGGCAGTATATATTGACAAGGCAGCCTGATACAAGGCGCACAGGAGGTAATTTGATGAGCGAGGTCATTGTTATAACATCAGGAAAAGGCGGCGTCGGCAAAACGACGACCACTGCCAATATCGGGACAGGCTTGGTGCTTTCAGGCAAAAAAGTGGTGCTTATAGATACCGATATCGGACTGAGAAATCTTGATGTGGTCATGGGACTTGAAAACAGGATCGTGTATGACCTGGTGGACGTTGTGGAGGGCTTTTGCAGGGTAAAGCAGGCCCTGATAAAGGACAAGCGTTATGAAGGCCTCTATCTGCTGCCCGCAGCCCAGACAAGGGACAAGTCGGCCGTAAACCCGCAGCAGATGCTGAAGCTTTGCGAGGAGCTCAAGCAGGAATTCGACTACATCATCATCGACTGCCCGGCGGGCATAGAGCAGGGCTTCAAAAACGCCATCGCCGGAGCGGACAGGGCGATAGTCGTCACCACCCCCGAGGTTTCGGCGGTGAGGGACGCCGACAGGATCATCGGACTGCTGGAGGCCAACGAGCTCAGAAACCCGAAGCTGCTCGTCAACAGGGTGCGCATGGATATGGTCAAGCGCGGCGACATGATGAACATAGACGATATTATCGACATACTTGCAATCAGCCTCATTGGTGTTGTTCCCGACGATGAAAAAATAATCGTTTCCACCAACAAGGGAGAGCCTGCCGTCACGGACGACAAGTCGGCGGCGGGACAGGCCTACAGGAACATAGCAAAGAGGCTCATGGGCGAGGAGGTTCCCTTTATGGACCTTGAAACCGAAGGCGGCCTGATGGTTAAGCTCAGGAAACTGTTCGGAGTGAAGAACAACTGAAAGGAGGGGTGACAATGCTCGATCTGTCAAAGATATTCGGAAAGCCGAAAAACTCGAAGGACGTGGCAAAGGACAGGCTGAAGCTTGTTTTGATCCACGACAGGGCCAATGTATCCCCCCAGTTTTTGGAGATGCTGAAAAGCGAAATCATCAAGGTCATAACCAATTACATGGATGTTGATGAAAGCGCGCTGGACATACAGCTTACCAGGACTAAAAGCGACGACGGGGAAAATATGGTGCCTGCGCTTTATGCCAATATTCCCATTAAAAATATAAGGAAAAGCGGCAAATAAAGAGAATGAATATAGCATTGATCGCCCATGACAAAAAGAAGGAACTAATGGTGGATTTCTGTATAGCCTACAAATCCATCCTGCAGAAGCACCGCCTTTTTGCCACTGGCACCACCGGCTCGTTTGTAATTGAAGCGGCCGGGCTTCCGGTATACCGGTTCTCTCCGGGTCCGCTCGGAGGAGAACAGCAGATCGGGGCAAGAGTTGCGCTGAATGAGATGGATCTGGTGATATTTCTGCGGGATCCGCTTACCGCTCGCGAATATGAGCCGGATATGAACTCCCTTCTCAGACAGTGCGATGTGCACAGCATCCCCTTTGCAACAAACATAGCAACAGCGGAAATGCTGATAAAAGGACTGGAAAGAGGGGACCTCTCCTGGAGGGAAATCCTGAACCCCTGAAAAACAGGGGCGGCTGCTCACAGCCGCCCGTACCCTATAATTTTCACTGCAGCCTGCTTTCCATCTCCTTCAAGACCTGCTCCGCCGTCAGCCCTTTTGCGTCGATGATGACGGCTCCCGTATTTACATCCTGCACTCCAAGAAAATCCTTATTCATACCGGTCACGACGACTGCGTCGTACTTTTCCATCTCCCTGGTGAATTCTTTACCGATATTCACAGAGTCCACACTATAACCCTTTTCCGACAAAAACTCCTTTACCGGGGTCAGGTTCTGTTCAACGGCTATTTTCCTGCTCATAAGAACTGTCAACCTCCTGCTGAAATCTATAAATATTTTAACCTTTCTCGATTATTGTCTGTGCAATTATGTTTTCTATACAATCATAATCCTGCGATTAACAAAATATAATAAACTGAACTTGTGTTTTTTGAACAAGCATACGCGGGGATTTGAACCGGTGGAGCATTGGATTCATTAATAGATAAGCTGCACAAATGATTTTATGCAAGATGTATTAAATATGTACTTCAACCTGAGCAGGGTAGTATGGAATGCAAAAAACCTGAAAGGAATGTATGCTGGCATGGAGGAAGTCATGGCAAGGTCCAGGTACGCCCGCCATTCGGTGCAGGGCAGGAGGCGTAAAAAGGCCGTAAGGGAAAAGGGAGGACTGCCGCGCCTTATCACAAAGCAAATACTGATCGCATTGGTTTTGCTCCTTGTGGCAGTCGCCGCAAAAAGCCTGAACACTCCGGCTACAAATTTTGTTTCAGAAAAAATACGGTTTGTCCTGGTGCAGAATATTGAATTGAAGAGCATATACGATTATCTGGATAAAACGGTTGTAAACCTGAAAAACAGCATAGCTCCGGCTTCGAACAATGCCGTGAGGTCAGGGGAGGACGGCGCTGCGGGGGGGACGGACACCGGGGATAAGGCCGCTCCGAAGGACGGCGGTAAATCCCCGGCTGACAGCGTTAAAACTCCGGCTGAAAGCGGGAATTCTCCGGCAGCAGACACACTCTCTAACGGCTACGCGCCCAGCCAGCCTGAGACCTCAGTCCTTTCAGCAAGCTTCGTAAGCGAATCCGAAGCCCCGGCTGGCATGCAGACGCCGGTTAGCGGGATTCTGAGCTCACCCTGGGGCGAGCGGAAGGACCCGTTGACAGGCGTGGTGAAATTCCACGAAGGCATAGACATCGAAGCGAACAAGGGCGCGGCCATAGAAGCGGCGATGAAGGGCACTGTCGAGGAGGCGGGCTCCTCACCCACATACGGGAATTACGTCAAGCTCGGACACGCCGGCGGGCTTGAAACGATATACGCCCACTGCTCAACTGTCAATGCTAAAAAAGGGGAGGCGGTAACGCAGGGGGAGACGATAGCAAGGGTAGGGGATACCGGGGCCTCCGTCGGGTCGCATCTGCATTTCGAGGTGCTGAAGGACGGCAAGCCCGTGAACCCGCTGGATTATATAAGCCTTGACAGTCAGTGAGAATAAGGACAAAAGGTATCAGCATACATATAAGCAATCTCGTATTTGTCGCAGTACCGCTGCTTCTGGTTACGGGCTATGGCATGGAATACCTGGTTGCTTTTGCATCTATAGCGGCTCACGAGCTCGGGCACGTTGCAGCCGCAAGGCTCAGAGGCCATGGGCTGAAGGCGGTCAGCCTCACGCCGGTCGGCCTTTCGGCGGTTATTGAAGAGAGGGGCCTGACAGG
Source organism: Bacillota bacterium (assembly GCA_023415815.1). GTDB lineage: Bacteria > Bacillota > Clostridia > Acetivibrionales > DTU013 > JAEZJL01. The sequence goes on from JAEZJL010000439.1 coordinate 6,138, forward strand.
GCGGGATTCTATTTTTATTTTTTCGGCCGGACCTGCCGTAAACCTGCTGCTGGCCGCGCTGTCATACGCCGCTGCCGCCATGCCCGGGCTGCGGCTTGACCTGTCCGGCCTGTTTTTTTACTCGAATATTTGCCTGGCGGCTTTCAACCTGATACCGGCCATCCCGCTGGACGGAGGCAGGATACTCTGGGAATTGCTTGCCGGGCGCATAGGCTACAGATCTGCGGGAAAGAAGCTGAGAGCGCTGGCATTTGCCCTTTCTACCGTGTTCATCGCCCTGGGGGCATATCAGCTGGCAACCAGCGGGACAAATTTCAGCTTGTTTGTGATAGGACTTTATATAATGATACTACTTTTTACAGGTAAAACGGAGGCGGCACTGATGAATATCAAACAGATCATCTACAGGCGTTCAAGGCTCCTGAAAAAGGGGATATATCCGGCAAGGGACCTCGTGGCCATGAAATCCACGCCGGTGAACGAGATACTGAAAAACCTTGACTTCGACAGCTTTCATTTCATCTTTGTCCTCGACGACGACCTGAAGCTCATCGGTATATTCAACGAAAACGAGATATTGGAGGGGATAGCGGGACACAGCTCTGACATAACCTTCGGCGAGCTCCTGAAAACTGTGGAAAAAGTGAAGATTATTGATATTTAGACCGTATAAATATATAATTAACTTTGATTAGTTTTGTTGGGGGTTTGCCTTTATGGAAAAGAAGAGCATAAAATGGGGCAATATTTTGATTGTCCTTTTTATAATTGCCGCGGGCGCATATGCCGTATGGAAGAGCAACCTGCTGCCGATTGGGGGAAATAATGCCGCGACCTCCGGCACAGTGCAGAAAACGCAGGAAGGTACTGAGCAGACCGCCGCTCCCGGCGAAAGCGCTCTTCCCAAGCCAGATACGGACAGGTTTGTTATGGGCCTGGACAGCTGGATAGGCGGCACTCCGGCATTAATGGCCCTGAGCCGGGAATACAACAAGGATTATTCTCTCGACTTCGGTGTGGAATTCATACCCAGCGACGCGGAGAGGATAGAGGCGCTGAACAAAGGCGCCATACAGGCTACCGAGATATCGCTTCCTTCTTATATAAAGCAGCTCCAGAAATATCCCGACGCCGGCGCGATTGTAGGAATAACCGATTTTTCCAGGGGCGCGGACGGCATTGTCGCGAAGTCGGAGGTCAAGGACCTGAACGACATGGAGGGCAGGCGCGTTTCGTACGTCAAAGACGGGACGGGCAAATTCATATTGAACAAATTCCTTAGGCTCACCGGACTCCGTTACCAGGATATAATCCCTGTGGAAAAGGAGGGCATGTCCGAGGTGATAGAAGCGCTTAAGACCGGAGATGTCGATCTCATCGTATCCTGGAGCCCGGACATGAATCTGGCCGTCAAGGAGATGAACTCAAAAAAAGCCGATGCGGTGAAGCTGCTCATCACTACAAAGGAGGTCCCGAACCTTATACCTACGGTGCTCGTGGTGAGCGGAAAGGCGCTTGAAAGCAGTCCTGAAAAGGTCTCGGCCTTCGTGAAGACCTGGTATGCATCGGCAAAATACATCATTGAAAGGCCTGATAAGGCATATGAGAAGCTGGCGGAGCTGATGAACGAAAACGAGGAGGAATACGGAAAGGTGGCGCTGGCCGATGTCAGGGACTCCTTTGCCAATATCAAGCTCATGCCGCTCAATGACAATTTCGCATATTTCGGCCTTGCCGGCGGGGACGGCGGCAGCATGGCTTCGATCATAAACGATACCGTCCAGACCTGGAAAAAATACGGGGATATCGCGGACGACGGCATCGACCCCAAAAAGCTCTATTCCGCCGAATTTATGAAGGCGCTTAAGACAGAGGACGACCCCGAGCTGCTTGTATCCGAAGCACCCGAAGAATCCGCCCCGGACTCCTCAAAGGAATTTGTCAAGCAGGATGCGGCAAGCATCGACAAGAACACGGAGAAGGTGGCAAAGGTCGATATCCCGCCCGTCTATTACGATTCGGGCAAGGCAGCCGTAAAGTCGGAATCCTTCGCGGTACTGGATCAGATAGTCGATATTTCCGTCCAATTCCCGGAATACTATATTCTGATTGACGCGCATACGGACTCTGTAGGCGGCGACGCAGCCAACCTGAAGCTGTCCAGGGACAGGGCTGACGAGGTCAGCAAATACCTCGTATCCAAAGGCGTGAACGCAAACAGGATTATTGCCAGGGGTTGGGGTGAAAGCAAGCCTGTGGTGAGCGCTGAAAAGACCGAAGCGGACAGGGCCGAAAACAGAAGGACGGAATTCACGCTTACCAGGAACGCGACGGACGGGTAAGTCCTGAGAGGAGGTACATCGGATGGGATTCAAAACACTAATGAAAGCAGCCTTCAAGACCCGGAACTTCGCCTTGCTGGCAGCGGTTATCATCATTTCGCTGCTGTTTTCGGTTTCAACGGTGCCGCAGGCATCGGTGCCGTTTTTGCTTGTCGGCTGCGCGGGTTATATATACTTCGTCATGCAGACGCTTCGAAGCGGAAAATTCAAATCCGAGCTTGCGCAGGAGGAAAAGCTTGACGGTATACAAAAGCTCAGCTGGGACTGCAACGAGCTCTACCGGGAAGTCATGAAGAAGCTGGACAGGAACCTGAAAAGCAAGGCTGCCGGGATCATCAGGCAGAAAAGGGAGCTGATGGAGTATTTCAGCAAATACAGCGATGACCGGCTGAAGCAGACGATCATCGAGCAGGCGTTGAAGCTTGTCACCGCATACCTGAACCTCCTGTATACCTATTCGGTGAGAAGCGGGGAGCTGTCCTCCCAGAGCTTCAACGAACTCATCGGGAGAATCAATTACAACAACCGCAAGCTGGGCTCCCTGAAGAGCTACGACGCCGTCCTGGAATTGACCAAGACCATCGAGATGGACGAAAAGCTGCTTAAAAACATGAGGGACGAGCGGGAAAAGCTGGAGCAGACCAATGTGAAGCTGGATTATATCGAAAGCACGATAGGCGGCTTCAAGCACAGGATACTGTCTCCCGACACCATCGACCCCGCCTCCCAGGAGATCGAGGACGTCATAAACGAAGCCGCCGCGCTAGATACGGTTCTGAACGAGCGCAGCAAAAACAGGATGCGGCTGTGACGTACGCAAACAGGCGGAAGGGTACGATAATGGTTGTGGCTATTTTCTTTCTTTAAATGATTCAACAGTATAAAATAGTATATAATATTTTTTATTTACTTTAGCGATAGGTAACTACCGGTTCCTGAAGATGATTCTTCAGGAACTTGTTTTTATATTAGCCCTACATCTATTGCATTATTCCTTTCTGACTATTTGCAATGATTTAAGTTTTTGTTTGATTTTTAATCTTTCAATGGCCTTAAGTAGCGTTCGTGAAGCCGTATCGACAAATGGTATACATTATTGACATAAAATTCATTAGACAATATAATGATGAATAGTTTCCAAATATACTTAATAATGAAATTAACTATTCATACAGGGCAAAACAAACAAATTAATAACAATAAATACATTCTTTCCACATTATAGGGAGGTTCAAGTTATGCCAAAAAGAAAAAAACTGCTTTCACTGACTCTTGCGTTTATATTTATTTTTCAGTGTATGGTTATTTCTGATGTGCTTGGAATGGAAGATGGGAGCATCGCAAACAAAACTACGACCGAGCTATTAACCCTTACCGCATCGAAAATTACGGACAATAGTGTAGAACTCGTCTGGACGAGTGATCAGAATGGCTTCAATGCTGCTTCATATGAAATTTACAGGAACGGAATAATCCTCGATGCGATAGAAGGCTTAACTTACACCGACCAAGGTCTATTGCCTCTGACATCGTATGAATATATTGTAAAGGCAAAGGATATAGGTGGAAACATTGTAGCAGAAAGCAACCAGGTTTATGCAAAAACTCTTTTAAACGATGAACAGCTTTCTGTGCCGCCCTCCGTTCAGTATAGTACCGGAGGTAGCCTGGAACTCAACGATACAATTATTAACGAAAGACCGGAATTTCAGATACAAGGAAGCCCTGAGTTCGAAACAGACCGTTATATAGTCAAATATAAAAATGATACCTTTCAAGCAATATCCTTTCAAGATAAAAGGAAAGCAAAAGATGTCATGGACGAACTTAAGAAAGAAAAGTTTGGCAGTGATATTGAATATATACAGCCTGACTATGAACTCGGTCTTTTATCCAATGATCCGTTTTTTAGCGGACAGTGGGGATTGAAAAACATATCTGCAGAAATATTGGTAAAAGAAAATACAACGGGAAGTGCAGTTGAATTTAAAGGGAATACGACCGGCGGTGCCATAACAGTGGCGGTAATAGACACCGGAATTGATATAACACACGAAGATTTGGCCGGAAACATATGGGTGAACACCGGAGAAATTCTGGGTAACGGCATAGATGATGACGAAAATGGATACATAGACGATGTAAACGGTTGGAACTTCTGTGACGACAACAGTGAAGTGTATAACAGTTCTAATCCGGCTGATGAAAGTCATGGGACACAGATAGCGGGAGTTATTTCAGCAGTGAAGGACAAAGGAATAGGTATTGTGGGGACTGCTTCATTTATAAAGGTACTGCCCCTGAAGGCGTTCGAGAACAACATGGCCTATACTAGCGATATAATGGATGCGACAAAATATGCTGAAAGTATGGGTGTGAAAATCGTTAGCTGCAGTTGGAAAAGCACAGCCGGCAATCCAGCATTGAAGGAGGTTATACAGAAATCGAGCATGCTCTTTGTATCTGCGGCAAGGAACAACGGCATAGATATAGATCCAAATTCGGCTTATCCTGCTTCCGTTGACTACCCCAACACAATTACGGTGGTGTCGGCCAATCGTTATAGTGGCTTGTCTGGCTCTTCCAATTATGAAGAGAAAAGTGTGGATGTGGGCCTACTGGAAGGGGAGATACAAAGCACCCTCCCGGGGGATATCTATGTGGATAGCAAAGGAACGTCAATGGCAGCGGCGTTTGTATCGGGCGAAGCTGCGCTGCTATTTTGTAAATATCCTTATTTGTCTGTAGATGCAGTAAAAAGGATACTTATTGAACTATACTCAACAAGTCAAGTTTACCAAGCGTCAAAAGACTTCAGCAGTATGCAGGGACAGAATAATTGGTACTATGTGGAGAAGACAGCGAGCGGATATGAGGATATGATGTGGAATGCGGCAGGTGGTGTATGGGAAGGGAAATCGTCGGCCTGTGAAATAGCAAGTACCTGGCAGCATCCTGGGAATAGTACCAATT
>JAEZJL010000460.1 GCA_023415815.1 Bacillota bacterium
GGCTACTGGCACTTATACAGGTACAATCCCGCCCTGAAGGACGAGGGCAAGAACCCGTTCATCCTGGAATCCAAAGAGCCCACGGCCCCGTTCAAGGATTTCATCGGCGGCGAGGTCAGGTACTCCCAGCTGATGAACGTCTTCCCCGAAATAGCCGCAGAAATGTTCGACACCGCCGAAAAGCATGCAAAGGAACGGTACGAAGCCTACAAGAGGCTGTCGGACCAGAAGTATTTCGTGTAAAAGAGGGGCGCTCAGTCCCTCTTTTTTTGCGCAGTTATTCTTTTCATTTCAGATGCTTTCAGAGAACTGACTTATTATTAATTTTTTTGCATTAAGACCATATAAATGCCGTATTGCCAAATGAAGGCGGCAAAGATATAATTATAAGGTATACAAGTTTTATGTCAATCCGGGCATATCGCCAATAAATTTACAGAATGGGGTCAAAGCTATGAAAATCAAAATAGGAATCCTGCCGCTGCTGGCCGCCGCTGCAATTGTGATCGGGTTTATGCTTTTCGGTGGCACTGTGGCCTTTGCGGATACGGATGCGGCGACAGGCCTGGCGTATACGGTGACGGGTAGTAGAGCGACAATAACGGGCTTTGACGCACCCGCAGGCTTTGACGGAAATCTAGTCATCCCCACAACCTTTGGCAGCATATCTGTCACTAGTATCGGGGACAATGCATTCACTTACGGCCTTAGCCTGGCGAGTGTAACACTTCCAGACGGCCTATCAAGTATTGGGGATTCCGCATTCGCTTACTGCATCAGCCTAACGAGTATAACATTACCAGACAGTTTATTAAGCATTGGTGATAATGCATTTACTTTCTGTCCTGATCTATCGAACATAATACTGCCAGACAATCTGTCAAGTATTGGCAATAGCGCATTTTCTTATTGTTCTGCCATTGCAAGCATAACACTTCCGGATAGCCTTACAAATATTAGTAATAACGCATTTTTTAGCTGTATTCGTCTTAGCAGTATAACATTTCCCAACAATATTACAAGCATTGGTAATTATGCTTTTGCTTACTGCTCTGATATGACAAACATAATACTTCCTGATAGTGTAGCAAATATTGGCGACGGTGCATTTTCTAATTGTCAGGGTTTATTAAGTGTAACAATACCTTATAATGTCACAAGTATTAGTGATAATACATTTTCGTACTGCCGTAATCTTAAAAGTGTAACAATGCCGGATAGCCTAATAAGTATTGGTAAGCAAGCATTTTATTTATGCTCCGTTCTAACAAGCATAATAATTCCAGACAGTGTTAAGAGTATTGGAGATGGTGCTTTTGGTTACTGTTCTGCTATGACAAATATAACATTTCCCAATAGTCTCGTAAGCATTGGCAATGAAGCGTTTTTGTATTGCAGCAGCTTTACAGACATAGCTATACCAGATACTGTCACAAGTATTGGCGATGGTGCGTTTTCTTTGTGCTCGAATCTTACAAATGTAGCAATATCAAACGAAACAGGTGATCTCATAAGTATAGGTGATAATGCATTTTATAATTGCTATAAACTAGCAAGCATAACACTGCCGGAAAGTACCAAAAGTATTGGCAAAAGAGCATTTTATTATTGCTACAGTTTGACAGAGATCGCAATACCAAACAGTGTTTCATACATCGGCAGTTTTGCATTTTATTGCTGCTCAAGGCTATCGAATATAACGTTGCCTGACAGTATTACAAGCATTGAAGCAAACTCATTTGATAGTTGTGACAATCTTAAAAGCATATTAATACCGATTGGTGTAACAATTATCGGTGATGGTGCATTCAATTATTGCAGAAATCTAAAAAGCATAACGTTACCAGATGGTGTAACAATTATAGGTGATTTTGCATTCAGTCAATGCAGCAATCTAAAAGACATAACATTACCGGACAGTATCGAAAACATTGGCGACGGTGCATTCTATGAATGTGATAGTCTTAGTAATATAACAATACCGAGCAGGATAAAAAAAATTAGTGATAATGCATTCGCTAACTGCACCGGATTGACGAATATAACTATACCAAACGGTGTTACAAACATCGGTAAATATGCATTTAGTTTGTGCATTAATCTCACAAGCATAACCATACCAGACAGTGTCACAAGCATTGGTGCAGAAGCATTTTATTGCTCAGGTATAAAAAGCATAACCATACCAGACGGTGTCACAAGCATCGATTATTATACATTTGAACAATGTTCCAATCTCGAAAGTATCGTACTGCCTGATAGTGTTATTTATATCAATGACGGTGCATTCAGTGCTTGCATAAGATTGAAAATTATAAATTTACCTGATAGCCTTATAAGTATCGGCAGCGGTGCATTTGATTCATGTGGTAATTTATCAAGCATTACTATTCCAGATAGTGTCACAAGTATTAATAGTTACACTTTTTTCAATTGCTCTAAATTAACAAATATAATAATTCCAGATAACGTCACAAATATAGGCCTAGAAGCATTTTCATTTTGCACTAATCTAGTAAGCATAACCATACCGAATGCGGTTACAGATATTGGTAACGATGCATTTTTAAACTGTTCTCCTAATCTTACCATCTATAGCTACCCAAGCTCTTATGCACAAACCTATGCCGGTAATAACGGTATCGTATTCTTCGGCCTTGCCACAATCAACCCAACCGCAGCAACCTTTGACAAGAATCCCACCAACCGGGTGGATGTAAGTACCATCATCACCTGGAATGATGCATCCTCGGTGACGGACGTCAAAAAAGAGGGAGTATCCATCGGGGCAGATGCCTATAGCGTCACCGGAAGCGCTCTCGCTTTTAATACAACCGCAAGCGCGCTGACCATAAAAAAGGAATACCTCGCAACTCAGTCCACGGGCACTCTCGTGCTGACAGTGGAGTTCGACCGGGGGATGCCTGCAACGCTGACCATTAATATTTCTAATACAACGCCGTCGAATCCTCCATCAGGAGGTGGAGGAAGTGGCGGTGACGGCGACACGCCGCCGATAATCCCTCCGATTATAAATCCGATAGTGCCGGGCTTCGACAAGAACATAGCCGCCCGAGTAGATGTAAGTACTACCATCACCTGGAACGACGCTTCCTCAGTGGTGGATATCAAGAAGGACGGGACGTCCATCGGTGCAAATTCCTACAGCATAAACGGAAACACCCTGACCACAAAGAAGGAATACCTCGCAACACAGCCCATAGGCAGCCTTGTACTGACAGTGGAGTTTGACCGGGGGACGCCTGTGACGCTGACCATAGAGATATCGGATACGACGCCTGCGCCAATAAACAGCGCCTCCATCAATCCCGCATCCGCAAGCTTCGATAAGAACACTGCCAACCGGGCGGACGTGAGTACCGCCATCACCTGGAACGACGCTTCCGCGGTGACGGATGTCAAAAAGGCCGGGGTGTCCATCGGTTCAAATGCCTATGGCATAAGCGGTAGCACGCTGACCATTAGGAAGGACTTCCTTGCAACACAGGCCACAGGCAGCCTTGCGCTGACAGTGGAGTTTGACCGGGGGACGCCTGCAACGCTGACTATTAGTATATCAGATACGACGCAGGAGCCGTCAGGCCCTCCCACAGGAGACGGCGGCGGTGGTGGAGGCGGCCTGCCGCCGGCAGCTCCTCCGGCTGTTAATCCGGCCCCCGCAGCAGCAGATAAGCTGAGCCCCACCGTCAGCGTCGACAGGGCAAGCGGCACGGCGGCGGCAAGCGTTAGCGGGGACGAGCTGAATAAAGCCTTTGACGCCGCCAAAGCAGGCAGCGACGGGGTTAAGACAATAAAAATCGAAATACCGGAGACGGCAGGGGTAAATTCATATGTATTGCAGCTGCCTTCGTCAGTCCTCTCCTCGATGGGCACGGACAGGCAAATAGAACTGAAAAGCGCGGCGGTGGGCATTAAACTGCCCGGCAATATGCTCCAGGGCACGGGGTTTGCATCCTCGGGCAATGTCGGTATCAGCATCGGAAAAGCAGACGTTTCGAAGCTCCCTCAGGAAGTGCAGGATGACATCGGCAGCAGGCCGGTGGTTGAACTGAAGCTTACACAGGGAAATAAAACGGTTGAGTGGAACAACCCGGATGCGCCCGTGACTGTGTCCGTACCTTATGTCCCGACAGCGGAAGAACTCAATAATCCCGAGCATATCGTCATATGGTATATCGACGGTGCGGGTAACGCCGTATCGATACCCAGCGGCCGCTATGACGCGGCGGCAGGCGCGGTGGTCTTTACGACCACACACTTCAGCCGGTATGCGGTTGCTTATGTGACCACGACCTTTGACGACCTTGGCAGCGCGGCCTGGGCGAAGAACCAGATCGAAATGCTTGCGTCCAAGGGGATCATGATAGGAGCATCTGAAAAAGAATTCACCCCCCAGGCAAAAATCACAAGGTCCGATTTCATGTATTCGCTTATCAGGGCGCTGGGGGCGGATGCCGAGGTTGAAATGAACTTCGACGATATCGATAAGGACGCATATTACTACAAAGAGATAGGAATAGCCAAAAAGCTGAGCATCACCAGCGGCACGGGGAACAACGGGTTCAGTCCCGATTCCGCCATAACGAGACAGGACATGATGGTATTGACCGATAAAGCGTTGAAGCTGGTAAAGAAGCTTAAGCTCCAGGGTCCGGCTTCGGAGCTTGAAAAATTCACGGACAGGTCTCTTATAGCTTCCTATGCCGCAGACAGCATAGCTTCTATTGTAAAAGAAGGTCTGATAGTTGGCAGCGATGGCGGGATCAATCCCCTGGGCAGTACCACAAGGGCGGAAGCAGCCGTTTTCCTTTACAAGATTTACAATAAATACTGATACGCCGAATTTAGCAGAACGCCGGGCGTACAGGGCTTTCAGCAAGCTACAGGGCCAGAAGCATTCCGCACAAGGATTATCAGGGAGAAACCGTCGCTTGTTTCTCCCTTGCCCTCTTTCCTTTTCCATCCCCTCGCAATAAAATCATGCAACACACTGTGTAAAATTGCAGCATTGTACTGGGCCCTGCCATTCCAGAAAATATTACCTCAATACCTCCGATTATGTACATTTATTAGCAGGATTTCGGAAGCCGATGTCGAATAATACGGCATAATGCATAATTTTACGTAAAAGGATTAACCAGGAGGATGTTCCGTATGAATGACGCCGGCGTACTCATGAAAAACGAGCAGGATGCCAACAGGCTCTCGGCCAAAATAATGCTGATTTCAATAGCTTTCCTTGTCGCGGTTTATATTATGGAGCTCCTCGGAATCTTCGTAGACGATGTCAGAAAGGTGACGTTCACATTTTCGATAGCGCTCGTGCTGCTGATATTGCCTTCGATAGCTGTTTTCGCGCTGAAGCTCAACGGGCGCTGGCTGAAATATGCGATGGTGACCGTCGCAGGCTTTATCCTGGCCCTGATAAATATGATCATGTCAAAGGACGTCGTACTGCTTTATATTTTTGCGGTGGCGATTGCGAGCCTCTATTTTTCTAAGGCGCTAAGCTGGTATGCGGTAATTTATTCGGTCGTCATACTCACGGCCAGCCAGATCACGGCGACCCATTTTCGAATGTTCTCAGACCTGAACTATGCGGATAAATGGTTTTTTGCCGTCGTACCGAGGGATATCGAGCTTGTGATACTCTCGCTCATCTACATAACGCTCGCCGGCAGGACGAAAAGGCTCCTTGAGAATTCAATCGGGGCCGACCAGCAGAAGGAAATGCTCGACAGGCTTTCCTCCATAAAAAACAAATCCATGGATGTAACCAATGTCCTGGCCGGTTCGCTGAATCAGCTTTCGGACATCACGGAGCATACGAAAACGGCAAATGAACAGATAGCTGAAAATACGGGAAAGATTGCAACCGGCTCTGAGGATACGCTGAAATATGTGGATTCCGCATCGGCCGCAAGCGAAAGCATGTCCCATGACCTGGACAATATTGCGGACGAGTGCCGGTCGATAGCCGATATCTCAAAGCAGGTGAACAGGCTTACGGAAGAAAGCGTGGCAATGATGAAGGAAGCCGACGCGGAAATGAAAGCCATCAGGGAGACAACCGACAAAAGCAGGCTGATAATCAACAATCTCGGAGACAGGTCCAACGAAATAGGCCGTATCGTGGAAATAATAACAGCCATAGCGGAGCAGACCAACTTGCTTGCGCTGAACGCCGCGATAGAATCCGCAAGGGCCGGAGAGCACGGCAAGGGCTTCGCCGTAGTCTCCGAAGAGATAAGAAAGCTGGCGGAGCAATCCCAGGAATCGGCCAGGGACATTTCGGTATTGATAAAGAAGGTCCTGGACGAAACCGACGACGCCGTACTGATAATAGACAACAACTCCAAAACCGTGGATAAGGGCCTAACCAAAATAAGCAGTGCCGGCACTGCCGTCGATAGGGTATCGGTTGCGAGCCGGAAGGTCAATATAAAAATACAGGAAATAAGCGATTTTACGCAGAAAATCGCCGAGCAGGGCGGCAAGATCGTAGAATTCGTCAAGGATATCAAGGATATAAACCGCGCAAGCATCAAGGAGCTCCAGTATATTGCCTCGGCTGCAAGCCAGCAGCTTGCGGGGATGCAGCAGGTTGCATCTTCCGTGGATTCCATCAGGGACATTTCCAGGGAGCTTCTCCAGGTCGTATCGGAGTAGAGAATTCAAGAACCTGCCAATAAAATGGGAAGCTTTATTAAAGGGGAAATCAGAGACCGGTTTCCCCTTTGGCGTCTTCATTTCTGGTTCGTATCGACGTAGTCCCTTGCATTGTCCACCTGTCCCTCATCCGGGATGGTTACTTTGGAGACCGGCTTGGTTTTTTCAATGCTTGCCCAGGCGGCTGTGTCATGCTTCTCTATCGGGACTCCCATATGCTTTTCCTTAAATTTGTCCGCACCCATCTTCTTTCTCCTTCTCAAAAATCATTTGCTGTGCAGCTGCTCGTTCCTCAATCTTTTGCACATTATAAATGATTTAAATTTTGCTTAAAAACTATACATTCCTTTTTATTTAAAAATTAACTCTATTAATTATGGACAATTTGAGAAGAATAAACCCGGAGGTGAAGAACATGAGCAAAAGATTTCAAATCATGGCGGCAGGTCTTGCGGCAGCTTGCTTCTTGACTTCAATGTCAGGCTGTGCGGCAGCAAACAGGACGCCGCAGGGAACGACTCCCAACGGGACAATTACGCGCCAGGGAACGAATCTTTCCCGGGAGCTGACCAGGAGCGCGATGCCCGGTACGGGTCTCAACAACCTGATGACCAACCAGGGCACAACCACGTCTCCCGGCGGAATAAACATGCTGCCTCTAGGGTTTGACACACGGAAGGCAGACAATATTATGAAAAACCTTGGAAGCGTCAGCGGCTGCAAAAACCCGAAAGCCGTAGTCAATGGCAATACCGCTCTTGTGAGCTATACACCTTCAGGCGCTGCGGGCAATTCGCCTGCAACGAAAAATGCAATCATGAAAAAGGTCAAGTCCCTCGACAGAAACATCGCAAATGTCGTTGTCACGGAATCCCCGGACATAACGGGCAGAGTGAACCAGCTCATGAACGACATAAAGAGCAACAGGGCGGGCGCCAACCTGAACAATACCTTCAACCAGCTTGTGCAGAAGGTAAAGACAGGCTGATTTTAAAGGCTGGAGGAGACTCCAGCCTTTTACTTTTATCTGAAACGGCCGCACGACCCAAATATCTGAAGGGCCGGGAACGACCGATGCCCCGGAATCTATTGCTGCACCGTAAGCAGCTAAACTATCCCGGCGTTAAGCCTCATAACCTGTAATATCAGGAAAAACCACAGGGCCGAAGGAGACGTTCAGCCTGGCCTGCAGCCTGAGCCTGTCTTCCTCGAAAACACACATAAAGGAAATACAGAAGGGCGATTCAACATACCTGAGCTTGATCCTCAAGGTGGAGTCATCCTGCCAGGCAGCGCTTGCCGCAACCTTTGTGCCCAAACTTTCGATATAGCTTCTCATCAGCTTATGTCCAAGATCGCTCAGAAGCCACTCGCCGCTTCCAAGACGCAATTCGCTTTCGATACCCGACATTTTCATCAGCAGCCTGCAGCCTGTCCCATCAAAGATAAAGCGCATTTTGTTTATTCCCAGCTCATTTCTCTCCAGCCTGTAGCTTTTTCCTGAAATTTTGCTTTCAAGCTCCGGACGGCTTTCCAGCTTAAGGGGAGGATAAGCAAGCGACGCCTGCCTGCCGCGCAGCTTCGCATTCTCCACCGGATTATCCGCAAACGGGGCGCCCTGCATGGGCAGCAGCAAATGCTCCCAGCAGAGGTCCAGAATAGGCTGCATGTCTCCAAGGCCGCTTACGGCCGCAAAAACGGCGTCCTGGTCCGGCATGACCACGCAGTACTGCCCGAAGGCTCCGTCTCCCCTGTAGGCATTGTGCCTGCAGCGCCAGAACTGGTATGCATAGCCCTGGCACCAGTCGCTTTCCGGGTCCTCGCCGTTTTTCACCTTGAAGGAGGACGCCTCTTCCGTCCAGCCGCCGGGCAGGAGCTGCTTTCCAAGCCATTTTCCCTTCTGCAGGTAAAGCTGTCCGAACTTCGCGATATCCTCAAGCCTGACGCTAAGGCCCCAGCCGCCGGCGTCCGTACCGCGGGGGCATTTCTCCCAGTCCGCCCCCTCTATGCCAAGCGGCTCAAAAAGGCGCGGGGTCAAGTATTCCAGCAGATTCTGACCGGAAGCCTTCCTGAGTATTGCGGAAAGCATATAGGAAGCGCCCGAATTATATACGAAAAACGTACCCGGTTCATGTTCCACCGGCTGTGCTAAAAAGGCCCTGACCCAGTTGCCGTCCCCGCTCATCAGCAGGCTGCGCGCCGTGTCCTCGGCGTGTCCCGCTGCCATTGAAAGCAGATGACGGATCGTCATGGCGGAAAGGTTGGCCTCCGGTTTTTCCGGGAGGTCCTCCGGGAAGAAGGAGATCACCCTGTCCTCCAGCGAAATAAGTCCTTCGCTCGCGGCAAAGCCGATAGCAGTTGAAGTGAAGCTCTTGCTGAGAGAAAAGATCGTACGGCTGTAATCCGGCCCGAACGGCTGCCAGAAGCCCTCCGAAACGACATGTCCGCCGCGCAGCAGCATAAAGCCGTGCAGCTCCAGGCCGCTCCTTTCGACGCCTTCGATAAAAGACAAAATATCCTTTGAGGAGACTCCCTGTTCCTCAGGTCTGCATCTTGGTAACTCGTACGCTTCCGGCATATTCAATTCACCTCGAATCGTTATTGGGAAATAAGTCCTATTATGTAATTATGACACTCCGTTCTGCCGTCTGAAAGGTTATTTCGACAGGTATTGATAAAGTACATACAGTCCGTATATTATGAAGCCGATCCCTATGGCGGATATGCCGTAGGAAAGCCAGAGATTCAGTTTTCCTGAAAGCTTCGGAGCTTTGATATTCCTGCCCTTTGAAGCGAAGAAATTAATTCCGAGCAGGCTCAGAAACATGCCTGAGAGCATGGAGACCGCGAATATGAAATAAACAAGCCCGCCCGCCGCCTTCCAGACTCTTATGACGGTGCTGCTCAGGGTCAGCCAGAAGAAATGGGTCATGGGATTTGTAAAGTTTATGATAAAGCCTGTAAGTAATGGTCTGGAGGCCGTCTTCCCTGACTCGTGATGGCTTTCCATGTGGAACGGGTCGGATTTCCTGCTGATTATCGAGGATTTGAAGCCTATAAAAAATATGACGGAGCCAGACAGCATCCAGAAAAACACTTCCACCAGCTTGTCGGTTTCAATGAGGTTCAGCAGGCCGAAATTTATGAACATGACGTCGGCGGCGTCGGCAATCAGCGAGCCGGCGGCGACGAGCAGGCCCTTTTTAAGGCCCTTTGTGACCGTCCATCTCACCGACTCCAGGCCGGCGGGCCCCATTGGAATCGCTATGACCATGCCGGTAAAAAGACCGATATACAGCGCTCTAATCAACAGGTAGACACTGTCCATAAAACCTCCTGCAGTAAAATTCCCCGGGGCGTCCCGCCCCTTCGCCTTCCGGACATTTGACGCCACGGGCTGTCCGGTATACGCTTATGAATCCGCACGGGCCTCAATATACGGGCAGCAGCCCCCGGCTTCCGCCGGTCAGGCATATACCGCCTCCGGGCGCGACCAAAAAGGTGTTTTCTATACCCACCATACCTACGCCCTTGAGACCATATTTCGGCTCCAGGGCAAGGACCATGCCCTCCCGAAGGGGCTCGTCGAAGCCCTCCGCAATCACGGGGAACTCGTCTACGACCAGGCCTATGCCATGCCCCAGAAACCTGACCCTTCTGTTTCCATACCCCATGAAGTTTTCCAGGAAGGAGGGCTCCAGCCCATTTATTACGGTCCTGTAAATGTCCGATGGGATTGCTCCCGGCTTCAGCATGGAGGCGATATCGTCCTGCAGCCCGACGCATTTTTCATGAAGGACCACAGCCCTGTCCGAAAGGCTCCCGCCGAAGACATAGGTCATGGTTTTATCCGTGTGATAGCCATCCCAGCCGACTCCGACGTCGACAAAGACAAGGTTTCCCTTCCCGAGCTTCCGATCCCTGCTGCCCAACAGCGGCACAGCCGGACTCAGGCCCAGGTTGCCGCCGGGTCCGTTGAAATAGGTTGGGTAAATCGAGCTTTCCCCAAAGCCGATATGGCCCAGGAGTATTTCAGTATCAAACATGCCGAAGCGCGACAGGCCGTGATGGCCCTCCTCCAGCATGATCGAGTAAAGCCCCGCGGCAAGCTCCACCTCGCTCATCCCCTCCCGCATGATCGACGGGAGCCGGTCCTCCAGCACCCTCACATGCATCTGCCCGGCTTTTTTTATAAGCTCCAGCTCATATGCGCTTTTTACCGATCTGAGCGCCGAGATCTGGGCGTCAAGGGACTTTGCCGCGGCAAACGGGAAATACCGCTGAAGCCGCTGGAACATAGCCAGCGGCACTATCTCTGTTTCAAGGTATACAGTGGAAGGAAAGCCTCCCGCGGGAGCCGTGACGTCGCGGTAGCTGTCCATTTGTTTTATAGCAGGGAACCTGGACTCCTCCATGGCTCGTTCATAGCTCCGACGGACCCAGAATGCCGCTTCACCGCCCCGGGGTATCAGAAGCATGCCCTCCTGCATAGTCCCGGTAAAATAGTATAAATTGACCTTGCTTATAAAAATCGCGAGCTCCCAGTCCGGGCATTTCTCATCCATTCTGCTCCTGAAGCCCGCAAGTCTGCTTTTAAGTTCCTCCGCCGGTACGATAGCCGTCATGCCGTCCATTTGATAATATCCTTCCCTGTTTGAAATAACCCGCGCTGCTAGTGATAAACGGGCAAATGAATTATACCATATTCAAGCCGATATTCCAAATATGCGGCGTAAAATGGTTTGTTAAATATCCGTTCAGGTGCGGGAGCGGTCGCGTACATTTATGGAAATAGCCTTTCCCGTATGGTATAATTTATCGGTGCGAAGCAAAATTCCTTTTTGAAGGCCCGGATAAAATGATTAACCGGGCAATAACCGTGGTAACAAATAGATTGATTCACAAAAGGAGATATTATGGTACAGGATGCTTTGTTAAAAGTCGTGTATGGTATGTATGTAATTACCTCGAAGGCCGATGAAAAGCTGAACGGAATGATAGCGACCACAGCCTGTCAGGTCACCGCGGAGCCCATAAGGATGTCGGTTACGGTGAGCAAGGACAACTTTTCCCACCGGCTGATCGAAAAATCAGGGGTCTTCGGCGTGAGCGTACTCAGGAGGGATACGGATTTCAGCTTTATAGGACGGTTCGGCTTTAAATCCGGCCGCGATATCGACAAGCTGGAAAACGTCAACTACAGCATCGGCCGGACGGGAGTCCCGATCATATCGGATAATTCCGTAGCCGTGGCCGAAAGCAGGGTCATAAGCTCTCTCGACGCGGGCACCCATACCATTTTTCTCGCCGAAGTGGTGGACGCCCGGATTCTGTGCGACGAGCCCGCGCTTACATACGAGTACTACCATACGGTGATCAAGGGCAAATCCCCTAAGAACGCCCCCACATACGTAAAACGCGCCATATAAAACTAAATTATTTTCATTGCGGGAGGAATGCAGATGAGCAAATTAAAACAGATCGTCGAATACGCCATGAGGATGGAAAACGACGCAAAGGAATTCTACGCCTACAACCAGGACCGTGTAAAGTCGCCTGCGATAAAAAAACAGTTCGAGCATCTGGCTGAAATGGAAAAGAACCATTACGCCATGCTCAGCATCGTTTACGACAGCCTGAACACAAATCCGCCGCCGATAACCATATCCTGGGTCGTCGACGACGTGTCGAAGGAGGTCAACCCGCCCATTATCGCGGACAATTACGAGCTGATTTCCGAAGAAGACATGTCCGACCTGTCCGTCGTAAGGATGGCCTACCTTATGGAGAGCGACTTCGCCCTCTTTTATAAAAGCGCCTCCGCGACCGTGGAGGACGGCGAAGCCAAAAAAGCCCTTCTTGAGCTGGCAGCCTGGGAGGAGCAGCACCGCGAGATGTTCAGGACCCAGTATGAAAATATGCTGAAGAACAGCTGGGGCGAGCTTATAGACATCGTCTTCAAGTAAAAGCGGACCGGGCGGCGGCATGCTGTCATGAGCTGTTTAAGAGCTCCGGTTGCCGTCCGTCCAAAAGCACCTTAAAATAATGCATATGCTATACGGAACAGAACAATTTTCAAGGCCCGGGCGCTCATTGCCCCGGGCCTTACTCACGCCGGCGGGAGGCCTCTCCCCACAGCATATCTGTCCGATATGGGCTTTCAGGCAGAATTCTCTGTACTAAATCCGTGATTATGTTAAAATAAAGAATAAATAGAAAATATATGACACAATATGAATATAGCATCGGAGGTCAGTTTATGGAAATAAGAGGGATAACACCCGGGGAAAGGGTAGCGGCGTCCAAAATCCAGACCATCGCCTTTCTCTTCTGCCGGGATTTCAGCAAGGAGCAGGAAAATGCCGCGCCTTCCGAGCCGGATTACGAAACCTGCCGCGCGGCATTCAACGATGAAGGCAAGATGTGTTCATGCCTGGAGCTTATCCCCTTTGAAGTAAGCTTTGACGGCAATATAGTAAAATCGGGCGGGATCGGCGGAGTTGCCTCGCTTCCCGAGGAGAGGCAGAAGCGCTATATCCGGAAGATTTTCGAGCACAGCATGAAGGAGATGTATGAAAAGGATTATGTCTTCTCCTACCTCTATCCGTTTTCACATCCCTATTACCGCAAGTATGGCTATGAACTGAATATGGTCCTGCGGAGCTACAGCGTCGCCGTTTCCTCCCTGAAGCATTTCGAGCAGGCAGGTGAAATGAAGCTCTGTACCGGACCGGAAGAGTCAGACAAGATCAAATGCATCTATAATGAATTCATAAAAGATAAGAACCTTGCCGTTGTGCGGACGGACAGGCTCTGGAAGCACTTCCTGGAGAAGGACCCGTACAAGGACAATGTGTTCCTGTACATATGGCATGACGCCGCGGGCGAGGCGAGAGGCTATATCCAATACCAGACTGAAAAGCCGCCCGCAGGGAAGTACAATTTCCGGATAAACGAGCTGGTATGGCTCGACAGACAGGCATTGACCGGCATCCTCGGCTTTATGGCGGGCTTTTCGTCCCAGCTGGACAAAATACTGTGGCGCGCGCCCGAATTTATAAACCTGCATACATTGTTCCCCGAGCCTTATGAAGTGACGCAGGAAATCCACACCCACGGCATGAACCGCATTGTAAACGCGGAAAAAGCCCTGCAGGCTATGGCCGTGCCGTCGGGCGGCGGAGAAATCACAATCTCGGTTAAAGACGACTTTTTCCCGGTGAATACGGGCAATTATACGCTTGCCTGGGAGGACGGCGGGCATACCGTCGGGAGGACGCAGTCCCCGCCGGACTTAAGCTGCGACGTGCAGGCCCTTTCACAGCTTGTCACCGGCTTTGCCTCCGTCGGCGAGCTGGCATTCGCCGGAAGAGTCGCGGTACACAACGACGAAGCCGGGCTGTCGCAGCTCTTCCGGAAAAAACCGCTCTTCATCAATAATTTTTTCTGACGGTGTTATGGCTCATCAAATACGGGTTATCTCAAAGGAAAGATTGAAGCAAAGCTGCGGCGGCGTTAAATCACAGGTGCTCAGAGAAAATATCCGTTCTGTTATAAGAACCTATCTGGATTTATAAAAACAGAGCATAAACCGGCGGTGACACCCAGGCAAAGGGCGGGTGCAAAGACCCGCCCGCCTATGTATTATGCTATTTCCAGAGCTATCTCCATCATCTGCGTGAAGGAATTCTGCCTTTCCTCGGGCGTGGTATCCTCGTGAGTCACCAGCGAATCGGACACGGTGAGTATGCAAAGCGCGTTGGCTCCTGCGCGGGCTGCATTCATGTACAGCGCGGCAGCCTCCATCTCAACGGCCAGCACTCCCATACGCGCCCACTTCTTCCATGCATCCCTGTCGTCGTCATAGAAAATATCCGATGACAGTATATTTCCTACCTTGATGCTTATATCGCTCTTCTGCGCGGCGTCCACGGCCTTTTTAAGGAGCTCCCACGAGGCGGTCGGGGCAAAGCTGCCGGGCAGGCCGTATTGCGATGCGTAATTCGAATTTGTGGAGGCGGACATGCCGATAACGATGTCCCTGATTTTTATATCCTCCTGCAGCGCGCCGCAGGAGCCTATTCTGATCAGGTTTTTGACCCCGTAGAAATTGATGAGCTCGAAGGAATAAATGCCGATGGAGGGCATTCCCATGCCGGTGCCCATTACGGAAACCTTTTTGCCCTTATAGGTCCCGGTATAGCCGAACATGTTCCTCGTGGAATTGAACTGCACGGGCGCGTCCAGATATGTCTCGGCGATGAATTTAGCCCTGAGCGGGTCGCCCGGAAGCAGCACGGTCTGCGCGACGACGCCCTCCCGGTCGGCCTGTATATGCGGTGTTGGAATCATAAAATCACTCTCCGTTATAAGTTTTGATAAATCCGGCAAAAACTATGCGCACTCAATAAATTTATCACAAGTCAGCGGATTTGGCTATCAACTTGCCCGAAGTAATGGTAAAATATTTTCAGTAAAAGCATCATAATGTATGAAAAGGCGGTATTAAGTATGATTACTATGGACAAAAAAGCAATGGCGGCAATGATCGACCACACCATCCTGAAGCCTGGAGCCACAGGGGAGCAGGTCGTACAGCTCTGCAGGGAGGCCAGGGAAAACGGCTTTGCCTCGGTGTGCGTGAACCCCTGCTTCGTGAGTCTGGTTTCAAAGCAGCTGGAAGGCTCCTCTGTCAAGACCTGCAGCGTTATAGGCTTCCCTCTGGGCACGAACACAACGGAAATAAAGGCGCTTGAGGCTCAGAGAGCCGTTGCCGACGGCGCGCACGAAATAGATATGGTGATTAATGTGGGAGCGCTTAAAGCCGGGGATCTCGACTACGTTGAGAAGGACATTGCGGCAGTTGTAAAGGCCTCCGGCCAATCGGCCGTAAAAGTGATCATCGAGACCTGCCTCCTGACCGACGCTGAAAAGGAAACCGCCTGCAGGCTGGCAAAGAAAGCGGGCGCCGCCTTTGTCAAAACCTCCACCGGCTTCAGCACGGGAGGGGCGACTGCGGCCGACGTGGCGCTGATGCGCAGGATCGTCGGAGATTCCATGGGCGTCAAAGCCTCCGGTGGAGTCAAGAGCCTTCAGGACGCTCTGATAATGGCAGAGGCGGGCGCAAGCAGGATAGGCACCAGCTCGGGAATAGCCATCGTCGGTGAGTTGTAAGGCAGGAAAAACGCAAGTTTTCGCTGGTGGCAGGAATTTAGCGGAAAGTGCATTTTAATGGTTAAAATAAATTCCGCTTCAAGGTGGATCTATGAACAGAATGGGCAGGCTTTTCGCCATCCTTGTCCAATTGCAGACAAAACGGGTGGTCACTGGCAAAGAGATAGCCGGCCGTTTCGGCATCAGCCTTCGCACGGTTTACAGGGACATCCGGGCGCTTGAGGCCGCCGGAATCCCTGTGGGCTCCGACGCCGGCAAAGGCTATTACCTGGCCGAAGGCTATTGTCTCCCGCCTGTGATGTTCACCCTGGAAGAAGCCGGCGCATTGATAACGGCCGGCAAGTTTATGGAAAGCTTTACGGACAGCCTGCTGAACGGGCATTTCAATTCGGCGGTATGCAAAATAAGAGCTGTCCTTAACGATCGGGACAAGGACTGCATCGAAGAGCTGCAGAATAAAATCGGAGTTTACGGCGCGGCGCAAGGAAGTTTACCGCCGGAATCCGATTTTATGCCCGATATCCAGGCAGCTCTTTACAGCAAAAGAGTGCTTTCCATCCGATATGTTTCTCCGGAAAAGCCGGAGCCTACCTTCAGGCAGATAGAGCCGCTCGGCCTGGGCTTTTATAAATTCAACTGGCATCTGATCGCATTTTGCAAGAAGGGAGCTTAATCTATCTTATAAAGAAAACCGCAATAACTACAGCTCCAAGGATAAACCTATAAGCCGTGAATATTCCCAGCCCCTTTTTCTTTAGATACTCCAGCAGGAATTTAATGCTTATTATGCCAACTACCGCTGCTGTGATCATGGCAGTTAAAAATGGCGCCCTGTCAATCGATGTATGAATTAGATCTTTTGCATGATATAAACCATCTCCCAGAATGATCGGGGTTGACATTAAAAACGTGAATCGGGCAATACCCTCTCTGGTCATACCTAACGCGCGTCCGACAGTCATTGTGATACCGGAACGGGATACTCCGGGAATAATTGCAAAAACCTGTGAAAGACCTATCAGCAAGCTTCGTTTAACTCCCGTTTCTTTGATGTCAATTACCTTTTTCCCATATTTATCTGCGGCATATAACAGGATACCCATGACAATCAGCATAACGCCGATCAATGCCGCATTCCTGAACATCTCCATATATTTGTCCAACAAAACGCCAAATAGAGCACCCGGAATCGTTGCCAGCACCAAAAGCCAGAACAGCTTTCCATCCTGCGTTTTAGGCTTTGTAAAGCCCGAGCTGATTAAATGCAGCCAGTCCTTGAAGAAATATACTATAACGGCCGCCGCGGTTCCCAGATGTAATGCCACATCAAAAGCAACACCGGGGTCTTGCCATCCAAATAGCCATGGCGCTAATACTAAATGTGCGGTACTTGAAATAGGCAAAAATTCGGCGATTCCCTGCAGGATTCCATAAATAACCGCTTGAATTATGTTCATTAACCAACCTCCTAATGGTTTGTGAGTATTCTGCCATATAAAACTACCTCCGTTCTTTCATCTCCCGTCGTATAAATTTTCTCTCGCATTGTTTCCGCTGTATCATGAATTTTCATATTTTTTATTCAGTCTCTGTTTTATAAAACCGATAATTCCAGGGAGAATAGAAATAAATATGATTGCGAAAATTACAAATGTAAAATTATTTTTGACTGCCGGAAGGTTCCCGAAAAAATATCCCATAAATGTGACTAACCCAACCCAGGATATACCGCCAATCAGATTGTATGAGATAAACCGCAGATAGCTCATTTCTCCTATTCCGGCCACAAATGGCGCAAAGGTGCGTATGATGGGTATAAACCTTGCGAGGATAATCGTCTTTCCTCCGTGGCGTTCATAAAACTCCTGCGTTCTGTCAAGGTATTCCTTCTTAATAAACCTTAAGTTATTTTTATGGTACAGCTTGCCGCCTATGGTTTTTCCGATCAGGTAGTTCACAGTATCTCCTAGAACCGCCGCTATTCCTAAGATTAAAAAGAGCACTGCGATATTCAATGAACCAAGGGAAGCAAACGCCCCTGCTGCAAATAACAAAGAATCACCCGGAAGGAATGGAGTGACTACCAGTCCAGTCTCACAAAATATAATAATGAACAAGAAAATATAAGTTACCGTCCCGTAGTTCTGAATGATGAGGTTTAAATATTTGTCAAGATGAAGCATAATGTCTATAAAGCTTGTGATCATATTCATATAAACTTCCTTCCTGTGTAAATAAGATAATGTATCCGTAATGGCCAAGCAAATCGGTTATATGCTGCAAATTGTATTCTCCGGACATTAAATTTCTGCGTTGCCGCGCAATTCAGCTGAAGACTGTTCTCCAGCCTGAATCAAAGCATATTTACCGACTAAATCAATCCGCTACTTCTGCAGTACCCTTTGCTTTCTTTGTTGAAAAGTCCAAAGGTGCGTAGCCTGTGGCATGGATTTGCCCCTGGAATTGAGCCTCATTTTTGGAGGTACCATATATTCCGTTGAAATTTTCCGTATAATGCAGATCTCCCTGCTGATTGTCAAAATGCAGCGTCTTTGTGCTTCCAGCCTCAAGAGCAAATCCAGTCAGCTTTACATAGTATCCTTCTGCCTTTTTTGTAACAGCATCCGTTACTGTGTAATAAAGGTCAAAATCCTTTAAATCGGTATTTCCCGTATTTGTCAGCGTTATTTCAAGATGGTCGCTTGCGTTCACATTGTCTTCAACTCTTGCATCTTTAACTTTGACCGGCAAAGCAGCCATAGAGGTTTCTTTAATAAGGCTTGGAGTAAAGACCGGGTCTTTATCCGTTTTATCCGGAACACCATCTCCGTCGGTATCTGCTGCTAAGGGGTTTGTCCCATACGTTTTTTCAACTGAATCCGGAATTCCATCCCCGTCGGTATCCGTGCCTGTTGCCTTTGGTGCCGTATTTTCGTCACCCGGCTTCGCTGCAGAGCTGTCCTGGGTCTGGTTTACCTGCGTTGTATAATTTAACGAGTTAATGGAGGATGCATTACTGCTTATACCTGTGCCGTTTCCTGAACAACCTGTGAAAAGGGCTGCACTCATTGTTAACACCATCGCTCCCGCAAGAACCCCCTTTAAGTTTTTAAAATATTTCATAACCATAACCTCCCGAAATTTTATTAATTTGAATAGATATCTTCACGTTTTAGAAACACTGCATAGGATACCAGACATAAAAGCAGGCTTGGAGCGGTCAGGCCTATCAGGTTGATCCATTTTAACTGCAATACTTCTGCCGCCGTGTTATTTTCAAAACCCGGTTTTACATTCAGCAAAGCAAAACTGACCCGCTCATAATGCTTTGTAGGAGACATTTCCTCAATGCCGTTTCTTAAGGTCTCATAAAATTTGAAATTTTCCAGCACTTTATACTCCTGGTCCTTGCTCATTCCCATCTGGGCAAAAAAACCTCCTGGCAGCTGATTATCCATATCCATGGTATCTCCGATCTGGGGGAATACAAATGCAAATACCAACCAAAGAATTATGGCCATCAGAAGAGCTTTATTCCCATTCCGGCTTATAAGTGTGATGGCAGCTGCCAGCACCATAAATACTGTCATGTAAAGGAACGACATGATAAAGAAGCATAGCATGCGTAAAAATTCATCTCCTGACAGAGAAACACTTCCAACAAACTGCAGTGAAATATATGTTATGATCCCTACCAATAGGGATATCCCCGCCAGAAGTCCCAGGTTTCCGAGCAGCTTCCCGTTCAGCAGGGAATCCCTGTATACCGGCCTGGAAAGTATAAGCTTCAGGGTACCGCTTCTCTTTTCCTTTACAATGGCATGATTTCCAAGAAGCATTGCCGACAGTGCGCCAATCATGCCGAGATAGTTTACAAATCCCTTGGATGCTGCCAGAGGATTGAGGTTTGGCTTCGGCGGAAGTTCCGTCTTCCCCATGGATTTTAAAAACTCGATGGAATTATTGTAATCAGTCGTCTCCGCCCTGACCTGGAGTGCGCCAAGCACTATTGACACAACCGTAAGTATCAGCAGAAGGCCAAGAGTTATAAGAAAAAGCCTGTTTCTTAGGGCATCCGTGATTTCCTTGCGTGCAATTTTCATCGCTGCGTTCATCTTGTTTTCACCTCACTTTCACCGTCTGCCATGCTTACGGAAAAATAACAGCGTGCCTGCACCCACCAGCACAATAATTCCTATTACCCAGAAAAGATAATTGGGGTTATTGTGTACAGCTACCGGTATTTCAACTTTGGGGCTGGCCGTATTTTCCGATACCGCAGAGACTTTTATTGTGTTATTCCCGGAAACTTGGGTGGACGGTATGGAGATGCTTACTTTGTATGTCCCGATTTCCCCTGGTTTCAGGATCAGCTTCTCTGGATTGGTCCCTTGCGGTATCCACTTGTAAGGAAGGTCAAGGGACAGCTTTATGCTGTCGAGATTCTTATTCCCATTATTTTTTACAAATATGTCAAAGCTTAGCTCCTGTCCGGTTATTACACTCAAATTGTCGATCCTGTTTGTTATTACAAGAGAATTATCGCGGTTTACTGTAACTGAAACAGGGAGAATGAACACCTGGCCGTCGTCACGGGTGGCCTGGGTATCGATTGCAGTCGTTCCTGCCGCAGAATCGTCGGGCATTGTAACCGTAAAAATCACTTCGGCTCTGCCCCGGGCATTTACTTCCACCCGAGTAGCAGTTTTACCGTCAAAGGTAAAATAGGCTTGCTTTACTCCAGGAACCGGCCCATATTCCAATAGATACTTATGAGGGCTGGAATCATCATTCCTTATTAACAGCCTGAACGAGGCTTCATTGGCGGCTGATGCAATAGCATTTGCAGTTAATGCACTGACACCCGCCGACTGCGCTGATGCAGAAATGGGCAGAGAGGAAAGCAAAGCAGGCAGGATGAACAATAAAGTCACTCTTTTCAGGCACTTCATGTTATCCAACCTCCTTTATGAATGTCCTGTAAGATCCGAACAACAGCAGAATTCCCGGAGCAAGCATATACAGAAGGATCAAGAGCCTTTTTTGCAGGATATAACCTACACTTGAATTCGCCGTCTCAGAAACTGTTTGCAGCAGGTCGCTGCCGATATTCTGAAAATGAACGGTGGGAGAGAATATCTCAATGGTTTTTGATAGGACTGTATCCGCTGGAACCCGGGCGACTGTCCGGGCTGTCGAATTCGTAGCGTAGGCAAAGGATTTCTGGCTTTCAGCGAGCTGAGGGATGACGAAGCTTATTGTCACCCAGAGGATAAGCATAACCAGAAGGCCAAAGGATCTGTCGCTTGTTTTAATCGACACGAACATCGTTGCGGTATAGAAG
>JAEZJL010000499.1 GCA_023415815.1 Bacillota bacterium
GATCACGCCCATACCGGCTGACGGGATGGGTGAAATAGCGTACGTCGCGAACGGCGTCAGGTACAACCTCTCCGCACGGTCTGCGGACCGGGAGGCTATCGCAAGAGGAATGACGGTCATTATCAGGGAGGTATTCGCAAACACCGCATATGTACAAAGGAGGCTGACTCTGGACGATATAAATATTCCGGAGGAGGCTGAAGATGAAAGAACCCGCAAAAATTATGAAAAACAATAAAAGTTTTGAGGAGGTAAAAACAGAATGGGTTACACATTACCTATATTGGTAGCGCTTCTTTTCGTAGTGGTCCTTTTTGTACTGATTTCTATTTTCGTAGGCAGGTATGTCAAGGTAGGCCCAGATGAGGCGCTTATCGTATCAGGGCGGAAAAAGAAGCTGCCGAACGGACAGGTCGTAGGCTTCAGGATCGTCAGAGGCGGAGCGACCTTCGTATGGCCGATATTTGAAATATCAAAGACAATTTCGCTGCGGATCATGCCGCTGGACGTAAATTCAAGCGCATACACCTCACAGGGAGTGCAGGTCACCGTGGACGGTATCGCGCAGGTCAAGATAGACTCCAGCCAGGAGGCTATTGCGACCGCAGCCGAGCAGTTCCTGAGCCTCAAGGAGGACGAAATCAAGCGGATCGCCACACAGACGCTGGAAGGCCATCTCCGTTCCATCGTCGGCAACCTTACCGTCGAGGAGATCAACCAGAACAGGGACGCTTTCGCACAGAAGGTCCAGGAGCTTGCCGCCGGGGACCTCGCCAACATGGGACTCAGGATAATTTCCTTTACCATAAGGGAAATCGCGGATAAGAACGGCTACCTCGAAAGCCTTGGTAAGGCGCAGATCGCCAGAGTCCAGAGGGATGCGGTCATAGGCCAGGCCGAGGCCAGGAGGGACTCCGACATCAAGAGCGCCGAAGCCATGCAGGCCGGGCAGACCGCCAAATTCCTCGCCGAGACAAAGGTTGCGGAGGCCAACAGGGACAAGGAAATGAAGGTGGCCGACTACCAGGCGGCCATCAATGAAAGAAAGGCCGAAGCCGACCTTTCGTACGACAAGAAGAAGTTTGTTATTCAGCAGGAAGTCCAGAAAGAGTCAATGCAGGTTGAGATCATCAAGAAGCAGAAGGAAATCGAGCTACAGCAGCAGGAAGCCCTCAGGAAGGAACAGGAGCTTGACGCATTGGTCAGAAAGCCCGCTGAAGCCGAAAAGTTCAAGACGGAGATCACTGCTGAGGCTGAAAAGGTAAGAAAATCGAAAGAGGCGGAGGCCCAATCCTTTACGATTAAGGCTGAAGGTCTTGCAAGGGCAGAGGCTATAAGGGCTTCGGGTCTTGCGGAGGCAGAGATAATCAAGGCGAAGGGCGAGGCCGAGGCCGTGGCTCTGAGTAAAAAAGCCGAAGCCTACAAGCAGTTCAACGATGCTGCTATAGCACAGATGGTCATAGAGAAGCTTCCCGACATAGCGGGCGCTATAGCGCAGCCGCTGGCCAAGACAGAGAAGATCGTCATGATAGGCGATTCGGGAGCATCCAAGATAACAAAGGACATAACGAATATAATGGCTCAGCTGCCCGAAACGGTAAAAGGGCTCACGGGCGTGGATATCACCAATATTTTGAAGAAATTCGCCGGCGAGGACAAGACGGACGCGGCGGAATGACAGTAGGACGGTAAGTACACGGGGGATCGCAGGGATGCGGTCCCTTTTATATAAAAATATATGCTTTTTTGGCGGATTATAGTATAATGAGAGGGGACAGTTCTGCAAAGGACTGTGCCGAGAACTGTCCCCTTTTGAAAGAGAGGGTCCAGCCCTGCAAAGGACTGTGCCGAGAACCGTCCCCTTTTGAAAGAGAGGGTCCAGCCCTGCAAAGGACTGTGCCGAGAACTGCCCCCTTATGAAAGAGAGGGTCCAGCTCTATCATTGTTGTGTGCGTACTGCCGAAAGGATGCTGATCGTTTTGACAGCCAGGAACAAGGTGGATATTAGAATAGCCGGCAAGGATTATACTGTGGTTGGCGTTGAATCCGAGGAGTATATCCAGAGGGTCGGTCTTTACATCGATAAAAAGATGAATGAAATTATAAAGTTCAACAGCAAGCTCAGCACCTCCATGGCTGCGGTGCTCACGGCTATCAACGTGGCAGACGACTTCTTCAAGAGCCACGAAAGCGAAGTCAATCTTAAAAAGGAGCTCAAAAAGCTTACCGAAGAGAACGAGGCGCTGAAAATCGAGAAAAAAAGACTTTCGGAGGAAAATGCCGCCTCGAACGGCATGAACACCAGCCTTCAGCTCGAGCTGGCAAAAAGGGAGGCCGAGCTTCGGGAGGTCAGGAATTCCATCGACAAAGCCTCCCGGACATAATAAAGGCTGCTTTCCAAAAATAAATACAGGGGAACAAAACCGCTTTGTTATGGTAGAATAAAAATAGCAAAGCGGTTTTTTGCAGGCGGCGGAAAACAACTTATACGAGGGAAAGAAATGAAAATGCTCTTTATCTTTATAGACGGCTTGGGGCTTGGGGAGCCGGACGCCGGTAAGAACCCGGTATATGCGGCGGCAACTCCGGGATTGGACCGCCTCTTCGCGGACGGTCTGGTAATGCCGACGGAGACGCAGCTGGGCATACCCGGCCTGCCGCAGAGCGCTACCGGTCAGACAGCTATTTTCACAGGGGTGAACGCCCCGGAGGCCATCGGCAGACATCTCAATGCTCAGCCCTCGCAGGCCCTGAGGGAGATTATAAAAAACGACAATCTGTTTAGAATGCTCATGCGGAAGGGCTTCAGCGTCACAAACGCAAACGCCTACAGGCAGGAATACCTGGACAGGATGAACACTCCCGGGGAGAAAAGGTACAAGCCTTCAGTCACCTCGGTCATGACCATGTCGGCCGGACTGGCCTTCAGGCTCATCGGGGACTATCGCCGGGGAGCCGCGGTCTACCACGATATCACGGGGCAGATCGTGGCCGACAGCGGCTACGAGACGGAAGTCATCACGGCGCAGGAGGCTGCGCGGCGGCTTTATGGGATAAGCAGGGAGCACGATTTCACATTGTTCGAGCATTTCATGACGGACATCATCGGCCACAAGATGGACATGGAAGCCGCGGTGAGGGAGATCGAGCTGCTTGATGCTTTCCTTGCCGCACTGCTTGACTGTGTTGACCCCGCGGAGGATATACTAGTCATAACGAGCGACCACGGTAACATTGAGGATGTTTCCATAAAAACGCACACGAAAAACGCCGTGCCGACCGTTATTTACGGGAAATTGCCGCCAGGGGCGCAGATAAGGATAGAAGCGCTGACGGACATAGCGCCGGCGGTGCTTGAAATATTTGATAAAGCCGCGGACAATGCGGTAAAGGTTTAGGATCGGAGGCTTCTGCAGCAATATGGCTGAAGGACCGGGACACGGATGATAAAGAAAACCGAACTTCTTGCGCCTGCCGGCAGCAGCGAGGCGCTTCACGCCGCTGTGGAAAACGGAGCCGACGCCGTATACCTCGGCGGAAAGCTCTTCAATGCGAGGCGGCTTGCGGACAACTTCGACGGGGCTGAGCTTGAAAACGCCCTCCG
This sequence comes from Bacillota bacterium, assembly GCA_023415815.1. Lineage (GTDB taxonomy): Bacteria > Bacillota > Clostridia > Acetivibrionales > DTU013 > JAEZJL01. The sequence goes on from JAEZJL010000499.1 coordinate 3,605, forward strand.
GTATGCCCATGTCAGGGGTGTAAAAATTTATCTTACGATGAACACCCTTGTTTCCGATGCGGAAATGAAGGAAGCGCTTGAATTTGCCGCAGACGCGTGGCTTTCGGGTGTGGATGCCGTTATCGTACAGGATATGGGCTTTGCTGCGGCCCTGCGCAGGGCTGTCCCCGACATACGGCTGCACGCAAGCACCCAGATGACGATTTACAATGCGGAAGGCGTCAGAATGCTCAAGGACAGGGGCTTTGAAAGGGTGGTACTCGCCCGGGAGCTGTCGCTTGACGAGATTAAAAAGATCAATGAAGCCTCTGCCGCAGAAACGGAGGTTTTCGTACACGGCGCTCTCTGCGTGAGCTATTCGGGACAATGCCTCATGAGCAGCGTAATAGGCGGAAGGAGCGGCAACAGGGGCAAATGCGCCCAGCCCTGCAGGCTGCCGTACTCGCTTGTGCGGCAGAACGGAAGGGCAATACAGCCCTCCTACCTTCTGAGCCCGAAGGATCTGTGTCTTGTTTCCGGTCTGGGGAAGCTGGCGGAGGCCGGGGTGAGCTCCCTGAAAATAGAGGGCAGGATGAAGAGCCCGGAGTATGTCGCCACGGTGGTACGCATATACAGGAAGTATCTTGATCTTCTTCACGGAAAAATGGAAAAAGGCTCCGATACGGCAGTGAATATTGAGGATAAGGATATGCACGACCTCCTGCAGATCTTCAACAGGGGCGGCTTTACGAAGGGATATTTCGAAGGTAAGTCAGGCAGAGACATGATGTGCTTTGAGAAGCCCAAGAACTGGGGCATATACCTCGGCAGGGTTCTGGCGGCCGACCGGGGCAGGGCTTCGGTAAAGCTCCGCCTGGAGGACGGCCTTTCCATAGGCGACGGTATCGAAGCTTGGACAGGCGAAGAAAAAAGTCCGGGGACGATAGTAACCTCGATACTCAGAGATGGCGCGAATGTAAAGAGCGCCGCAAAGGGGGAGGTAGTAACTGTCGGCAGCATAAAGGGGCTCATCCCTGCGGGCTGCGGCATCTATAAAACCTCCAGCAAAGGGCTTAATAAAGCGGCTGTGGAATCCTATACGGGGAAGCCGCTCAGGCGGGTCCCGCTGAAAGGCCGTGCCGTATTAAGAGCGGGTGGCCCTTTTACACTGATTGTACGGGACAACGACGGAAACGAGGCCGCAGCAGCGGGCAATATGCTGCCGGAGCCGGCGGCCGGCCGGCCGGTGACCGCCGAAAGGCTGGGTGAGCAGCTCGGAAAGACGGGAACAACGCCTTTTGAGCTGCACGATGTGGAAATGGAGCTGGAAGAGGGCCTTTCACTCCCTGTCAGCGAAATAAACGAGGTCAGGAGAACGGCTCTTGAGACGCTTGAAAATATGAGAGGAAGGGCTCCGGCGCGCTCTGCGGATAAAAATGCGCTTGAAGCCGCGCTCAGGGACGAATTGGGCCGCGCCACACCTTTGCGCCCGGCGGTAAGGGCTGCACCGGGTATTTCGGTGTACTTCTACAAGCTGCCCGCAGGTATAGATTTAACCGGCGCAAAAAGGGGGCATATCCCGGGACGGACATTTTCGGAGCTGCTCCTTCAGATCGGAGCCGACAGGCTTTACCTTCCCTTTGAGAGCTTTCTCAGGCCCGGCTCCGAAGGGCTCTCGGAGGCCTGCCGCAAGGCGGGGTCGGAGCTATTCTTATGGCTGCCGTCTGTCACGAGGGGAAATTACGACAGGCTGATAAAGACGCATTTAATAGAAAGAGGGCTTTCAGGCATCGACGGCGTACTGGCGGGAAACCCAGGTACCGTAGAAATGCTGAAAGGCATAGAAGGACTGAGTCTTGCCGGAGATGTTTCAATGAACGTATTCAACCGTTTGTCCCTGGAGGAAGCCGCAGGGATGGGGCTTGAGAGCGTAATGCTCAGCGCGGAGCTGACGCTGGGTCAGACAGCGGAAATTGCGGAGGGCTCTTCCGTCGCCGTCGAAGCCGCGGCCTATGGCAGGCTGCCGCTGATGACGAGCGAGTACTGCCCTGCGGGCTGTGCCGAAGGAGGCTTCGGCTCCGGGAAGAAATGCGGCGGAAGCTGCAAAACGGGAGAATTCAGGCTGAAGGACAGGCTGGGCATGGAATTCCCCGTGCTGTGCGACAGGATTGACTGCCGGAGCACCATACTGAATTCAAACGCGCTTTTCATACCGGACGGTCTGAAAACGCTCAGGGATTCCGGCGTGAGATTTTTCAGACTGTATATCTCGGACGAGCCGCCGGATACCGTGAGCAAACTGGCGGAGCTGCACCGGAAGGCTCTGGCGGGAGGAG
>JAEZJL010000500.1 GCA_023415815.1 Bacillota bacterium
GGTTAACAATAAAAGCAAACAGCAAATCGGATAGCTGGCTGAAGGCTTTATTGCTCATTCACGGGGTTTTTGCGATATCCGGCATACTGATGCCGATTCTAGGCGTTTTCAATGCGGGTACGGGCGGTGGCAGTGCGGCGGGAATAGGCAGCATTATAGGGGTGATTATTCTGGAATTTTGGTGCGCCTATTTTTGCCCTGTCTGCATACTGGCATATAAGTATTTTAAAAAGCAGGAACACGCGGAATAAATATGAAAAAAACGGCGGCTGTTTACACCACTGCCAATACGCACGGGTATTGAATTTTGCCGGATCAGCCAGCCCTGGAAGTGCAGGGACAGTTCTTAAAAATACACGTTAATTTCAGAGAAGTGTCCCTCTTGGTCGTAGAACCGCCTTTGCATCATAGGCTTGGCCTATCGCGCCGATCCGGGCATGGAGCTGCAGGAGCACTTACTTTATGCGCCTTTATCCGGATTTTATCGGCCAGGGCTGCGCCCGAGGGATTTAACGTTTTAAACCGGAGGTTTGGAATGAACTATAGAAGAGCGGAAGCAAAGGATATTTCAATCCTTATCGAGCTGAGAAAAAAGCAATTGATTGACGAGGGTCTGGCTCCGATCAACAATATTGACGCGGAATTGCAGAGCTATTTTGAAGCAAGCCTGGCGGACGGTTCCCTCATATCGTGGATCGCGGAAGAAGAAGGGGCAATCGTTGCGACAAGCGGGATTTGCTTTTATCAGCTGCCGCCTTCTTATCTGAACCCTTCAGGTAAAACCGCTTATGTTACCAATATGTACACCCAGGATGAATACCGCCGTAAAGGGATTGCATCGGATTTGCTTAGCCTTGTGGTAGAGGAAGCCAGAAGGCAGAATTACAAGGTTGTACGGCTTCACGCGTCGGAACAGGGCAGACCGGTTTATAAAAGGTACGGATTCAAGGATTCCGAAGGAAATATGGTAATGCATTTATAAGGCAGGCAAGCGGGGACGGTTCTTGACTTGCCTGGGAAATGGTAGGAGGCAGTGGTAAACGGCGGCTTAGCAGCTTGTGGAGCAGGGCAAAACAAATGCTAAAAGCATTTCTGCAGGAAGGTTTGTTAATAAATAAATCTGTGGTAAACAGAATTCATGGGAGAAAAGGCAGTAGCAAGCAAGAACCGTCCCCACTTGCTCTCACTTGCTTACCATATGCTATAGATATACTTGAGCATATTGCTTATCTCGCCCAGGCCGCTCAGCTCGTGCTTCTGTGCGGCTTTCAGAAGAGCGACCGCTTCATCTCTCAGATGTTCGCTTATATTCTCTCCAGCCTTATCCAACGGAAATAGATGAGACAGTCGCGTCAGGCATTTTGCGGCATTTTCGTAATATGAAATCGCGCGGTCGAATAAGTCCTCCATCATTCCTATACGCAATTTGCCTTCCAGTAAAAACAGCGCGGCGAGGCTTTTGCACTTTGCCCAGAATGAAGCGTTATAGGCTACGCCGTAAAAGTCGGCTGTTCCTCCGGATAGCGCTTCCCACCATATTGAGTAAGCGTTTGTCCCCATTGTATAGCCCGGATTGGGACGGTAGATATCGGGATTGCCGACATTGACAGCGTATTCGAATATATCCTTCAGGGTTTTGAGAGTATCGGAAATACTGCCGGGGCGTATAATATGGATCTCCAATATTCCCCATTCGCTTTCACCCAGCTCGTCAAAAGGCTTCGGACCCTTTATTTTCTGTGAGTCCGGATCGATATAGTAATAACCTGTTCCATCATAGCCTGCGATAAGATAATAAAGAGGCTTTTCCATCTCCCAGGCGTAACAGGGCAGACCCTTGTTTATCGAGTCCCGTATTAAATTCCATGCTTCCGTGCGTTTTTTCGCAATGTCGGCGTTGCCCTTCCAGCCGCTGTAATTTTCAATGATACCGCCGCAATTGCGCACAAGCTCGTCGAAGCAGCCGTCGTCATTCCAGTATTCCGGCCCTTTGAAGGAAACCTCACTGTTGATGTTCAGCATAAATGCGTAGGGCGCCGATATCCACCCGAGCGATAAATGTATACCGAGATAATTCAGGCTGGACTTTATACAGCTCACAAGCGAAGGAGTTCCGGGATAGTATGTAAGACCCGGCAGCACGACCTTGTCGTTTCCCCTTTTAAGAGCATCGACGCCGTTGCCTGCAGCCACGCACAGCAATTCCTCCAGGCTTACGTGAAACAATTCCGCCAGCGCGGGCAAAAGGAAGGTGTCCGGCAGGGTAATCCCGTTTTCCCATTTGGAAATCGCCTGGGGCGTGACATTGACGAGCTTTGCGAGGTTCTCCTGGGTAATGCCCTTCTTTTTGCGGAGGGAAAATATTTTTTGACCTACCTTTGCTTTATCCACATCACAATCCCCCGATTTATTGATGCTTTCATTATATAAAATGTGGATTGAACTGTAAACAAACTGTTATCCGGCAAAAGAATATACAAATCAACCATTGGTTGATAATTCCGGGTCCGTCCCTCCGTAAATCAACCTGGAGTTGTTGGACGGCAGAAGCATTTATAAATATAATAAACATATGTTCGAAAATCTCCGGTATCAGCTGCTGGAATCCGGGCTCATCTGAAAGGCATATGTATATGAAACCTGATAAATTTTTCGACGAAGTATACCAGCTGGTCGCGAAAATTCCAGAGGGCAGGGTTGCTACCTATGGGCAAATAGCGGCAATGCTCGGCAATCCGCTCGCGGCAAGGACAGTCGGCGAGGCAATGAGGAATGCCCCCAGGCATCTGGAGCTCCCGTGCCACAGGGTGGTAAATAAAAAGGGAGAGATGTCCCCCGGCTACGCCTTCGGCGGCGAGGGAAAGCAGCGGAAGCAGCTGGAGAGTGAAGGAATAAGCTTTAACGCGGGCGGATGCATTGAGATGAATAAGTTTTTATGGAAACAGGACGGGAGTGAATAACTATGGACAGACAATACTATCTGGACTGCATTGATGAAGGCAAGAAACTATATGTCAGGATGCTGGGTGCGGCAAGAGGCCTTATGCTGCATCTGGACGAAGAAATCGAATACATGGTATCGGAACCTCACGGCTGCGCTGAGTATATTTTTAACTTCAACATACCGGACAGCCGGGCGGCGGAGGTCATCGAAGAACTAATGGCAGACATTAAAGAAAAGAAAATGCCGGGATACGTCCTTATCTCTCCCCTTGCCAGACCCCAAAATATCGTGGAAATCCTGGAATCAAAGGGCTTCAAGATAAACCGCAATAACGGCAGCGGCATGGCGATGGACCTGGATAAAAGCGTCATTGATTTAAAAATTCCCGAAGGCGTTGAAGTATCTCCCGTGAGGGATGAGGATACGCTTGCGGTCTGGGCAGAAATAGTGAATAAGGCGTTGTTCGGGTTTTTTTCGTTTGAACGGATAAGAGATATGTATCAGTTAAAAAACACGGAATTTTTTATGGGGTATATTGATGGAAAGCCGGTTTCCACATCAATGGCCATTATGTCGGATGCCGGTGAGATAGCCGCGGTCGAATGGGTTTCCACTCTTGAAGAATACCGAAACAGGGGAGCGGGAAGAGCGGTCACCATTGCATCAATAAAATACATGTACGAGCGCGGAGTAAAAACCGCTGTTCTGCACGCGACTCCTTCGGGAGAAAAAATATATGAAAAGGTCGGCTTTAAAGGATACTATAATTGCACTGAAGCGATATACGGGGAATAAGGTCAAACGATTGAAAGGGAGGATGCATCTATGCCTGAATTGCCGGAGGTCTATAATATTGCAAGGCAGATGGACAAAGAGCTCACCGGGAAAACCATAGTGAACGTCGAAGTAACGGAGGAAAAATGTCTGAATGTCCCTTTGGGCGATTTCAAATCGCTCATACTGGACAAGCCCATTGAGAGAATATATTCAAAAGGGAAATGGGTATTTATAGAGCTTACGGGGGACGTGCACCTTCTGATAAGCCTGGGAATGGGCGGCGACGTGATATATCATGCTGCAGGCGATGAATTTAGCGGCAAGTACAGGTTCATATTCACCTTTGACGACGGCAGCTTCGTGCACATATTCTTCTTCTGGTTCGGATATGTGCATGCGGTTGACGGCAGCGGGCTGAAAACCCACAACATGACTTCGAAGCTGGGCATATGCCCTTTGAGCGAGGAGTTTACCTATGAAAAATTCCGCTCGATGCTCGAGGGCAAAAAAGGCGGAATAAAATCCTATCTGATGGATCAGCACCATATCGCCGGTATCGGCAATGTCTACATACAGGATATTCTTTTCAAGGCGGGGCTTCACCCGAACAGAAAAATCAAGGACATCACCCCGGAAGAAGAAGCAGGCCTATATAAGGCGATCACCGGCCACCTGCGGTACGCGGCCAACCTTGGCGGACTCGTTTACGAGCGCGATTTCTACGGGACTAATGGAAAATACACCTACAGCCTGATAGGCCACAGGCCGGGCACTCCCTGCCCTGTGTGCAGTACGAGCATACAGGAGATAAAGACAGGCAGCACCCGCTCGTTTGTATGTGAAAGGTGCCAGCGGTAAACTGCTGTTGCAGAACTGTCCCCCAAGTACCGGAGTATGATCAAATAAATTCGGACAAGTAGAATTTATGGGAGAAAAGACCAGGGCAAGCAAGAACCGTCCCCGCTTGCTACTTGCCTCCAATCACCTCCGGGCCAAGAACCTTCCCCTTCCCGGATTGCCGCATCATCGGCGGTGGTGTATAATATCGCCATGGAATGAAAAGGGGGATTTTGATATGAGTATAATGCGAGAAATATTCGGGCCGAGCAAAAAAGAAATCTGGAGGCTCCTGAGCGAGCAGACCGGCGCCGAATTCGTCGAAGGCGGTCTTTTCATCGGACCGGACAGGGTTGTCGCCCAGTACGGGGACTGGACCGTCACGCTGGATACATATACGGTTTCCACCGGAAAGACAAGTACGACCTATACGCGTATACG
>JAEZJL010000012.1 GCA_023415815.1 Bacillota bacterium
AAATCAGCAAATTAAATGCAGGAGGTATTTTTATGAGAACATCAGATCTATTGCTATCCAGTCTGGATATAACCGAGGACGACTACAATTACAAGGGACAATTTATTTTAAGCACTTCCGGCAAGGCCAGAAGCGTCGATATGTCGGAAATAGATGAGCGAGACAGGCTTAAGGACATTTCGGATTTCTTCGGACTCGAGGAGGAACCCGATACAATCCGGCAGCTACTTATGGGGATGATCATGGAAAAGGCGCACATATGCTCGTCTATTGTTGAAGGCGACGCTTATTGAATATCGGAGACCTGGCTCCGGATGAGAAATCATCCGGTTTTTTTATGCGATATGAACGGAAGGAAAACCTGCAGCCTATCGATTTTTATTATCTATGCACGTATATTTCCGATATATTCATAAAATACACTTTAAATATTTCGTTGAAAAAAGTGGCATAAAATGTTATATTATGTATATACATCTGCATTTTACCCGAATTAATATATATGCCGGTTTCACCCCGAAGTGGAGGTGCAGTGTTCTTGGATACTGCCGATTGCGAGAAACAGAAGGAAGTAATAAGACAGCAGAAGGACCAGCTGGAGGCCATCATAGAGAACATTTCGGATGCTCTGTTTATGATAGACCGCGACGGAAGAGTGAATTTTCTGAATAATGCGGCAAGAAAACTGTTCCATGTTCCCGCCGGCTGCGCAGTTAATCCCTGCGATTACATTGGACGGGCCGATTTGTTTGAATTGAACGGCTCGGAAATAGCCCCCAAAAACACCCCGGTGCAAAGAGTGATACGCGGTGAAAGCTTTACGGAGCTGAGGCTTCAGGCCAGGTTCGGAGACAGCCACTATTTCCTCAACCTCAGCGGGTCTCCGGTTTTAGACGCCAGCGGCAATTTCCAGATGGGAATATTATGCTGCCGCGATATAACCGAGTATTTAAAAAACAGCAAGCTGATAGGCATCCAGAAAAATCAGCTGGAAGCGATCATGGACAATGTCACTGAAATAATTTTCGTCCTGGACGCGACAGGAAGGATTTATTACGTAAACAAGGTCGCCAGACGCTATTTTGACGACATAAGCCCGGAAAACATGGATAAAGTCCTCTCGCGGGCAATATATACGGATTATGACGGAAATATACTTGCCGAGGACGATCTGCCCGACAAAAAAGCCATTAAAACGGGGAAAGCCGTCCGGACCAATCTGATCGTAAAGGTGGACGGCTTCGAATTTTATCTTGACATAGCGGCGGTCCCCATACCGGACGAAAACGGCCATATTGTTTTCATCATGCTGAGCGCCAGCGATGTAACCGAGCATATAAAGAACGAAATACTCATGCGCAATAAGAACGAAATGCTTGAGAAATCGCTGCAGCTCAAGGATGAATTCCTGTCTCTTATTTCACATGAATTTAAAACTCCGCTTACCGTTATAAACGCAGCCATCCAGGCTCTGGAGCTGCTCTGCCGTGACGAGCTGTCCGAAAAGGCCAGGGGCTTTATAAGAAAAATAAGGCAGAATTCCTACCGGCAGCTCAGGCTTGTCAACAACCTTCTTGATATAACCCGCATAAATGCCGGACACAATAAAATTAATAAAAGAAATGCGGACATCATATTTCTGACCAGGGCAATTACCGAGTCCGTCAGCCTCTATGCCAGGCAAAAGGCCCTTACTCTCAGTTTTGTAGCCGATACGGACAAAAAGATAATCAGCCTTGATGAGGAAAAATACGAGCGCATCCTTCTGAACCTGCTTTCAAACGCCATAAAGTTTTCGCCGGGCGGCAAAACCATCACCGTAAGAGTCCGGCAATCGGACTCCCAGGTGCTTATCGAGGTGGCCGACGAGGGCATCGGAATCCCTAAGGACAAGCTGGACCTCATATTCGAGCGCTTCGGCCAGGTCGACAGCTCGCTTTCAAGGCAGGCGGAGGGCACGGGCATAGGCCTTTCGCTGGTAAAGTTTTTCGTGGAGGCGCTCAACGGCATTATCAGCGTCGAAAGCACCGTGGGGGCAGGCAGTACTTTTACGGTATCCCTCCCGGACAGGCTGGTTACCGAGGAGGATGCGGAAGCGTCAAAGAGCGAATTTATGGATAGCCGCATCATTCAGGCGATTGTGATTGAATTTTCGGATATCTATTTATAAAATTAATGGCTTTCGCATATGCCAATCATTCCGGCGGCTTTTCTTCAAGCCCGGCGTGCACGATAAGCCTGTGTGAAGCCACATATATCGGCGTGCAGGTGATGAGCGTTATTATGCTCCTGTCCTTGTCTCCTTCCAGGACGGATACGTCGTCGGGTTTCACTACCAGCTTTTTATACACCCTGTATTTCAGCTCCTCCTTTTTTGTTATTATCAGTATCTCGTCGCCGGGCTCCAGCTCGTCAAGCCTGTTGAAAAACTTTCCGAAGGTATAGCTCCTGTGGCCTGCCAGAGCGCTGTTTCCCGGTTCTCCAAGGGCTGCGGTCCCCGGTATGTGTCCTACCCCCGCTTTAAGATTCGACGCCTTTACGCCTTCAACGATAGGGGCATTGACCTTTATTTTTTCGATCCGTATGATCCCGAGCACCTTTTGCCTGGAAGCCGGGTTTTCCGCCTTTGCCTTTTCTTCAGCCGGACCCTCCGCCTGCAGGGCCGCAGGCTCAGGCTCCTGCGGCGCAGCCGCTGATCCGTCCGGCAAAGTGGAGGGAGCGCCGGCTGCTTCCGGCGCTTCGCCCGCGCCGTCGGGTGCAAAGACCTCCTGGAGCCGGTGCAGGGCCTCCTCCGGGTCGGCGGACGCATCCTCCTCCCCTGCCGTCCCGGCAGCGGGCGGCCCGCCTCCCGCTGCTTCATCAGCCGCATCGCCACTATCGGTCATCCACTCATTCATCATCCTGTATTCCTCATATCTGGTATACAGCTGTCCGGCAACCGGACTCAAGCCGACCGCAGCCCCGAGGATTAAAAGTACTATCGATAGCTTTCTCATATTCCTCACTTCGCTTAAATGCCACCACTTTTTTTCGCAGAGTACTAGCGGCGGTAAAAATGAAAAAGGACGCCTGAACGGATTCAGGAATCCTTTAATGCTTCAAGCTTAATTGCAATAAACGCCGTCAATCCCTGGAGGCCGGCTTCGCCTTTTTCCTCGATAGGATCAGCGCAGCCGCTACTAATACCGCTCCTGCCGCATAAAACACCTCCGCGGGTATGCCTCCGGTTTTGGGCAAAACACCCGTGTCGGTATTCTTCGACGCATCCTTGCCTTTACCGCCGTCTGTTATGATTATCTGAGGCTCCTTGTATGTAACCGAATCCACGTTTACCGCCGGAGCTCCGGAGTCCCCCGTATCCGCGGCCGCGTCAACCACCGGGGCCGCCGTCGCTCCGTCATCCGTATCCGTACCGACTGCAGGCGCCGCTTCCGTCGTGGTATCCGCTGGCGCACCCTCATCCTCTGTCGCGAAGCTCACTACCCCCAGAAGCATTGTCATAGCTATTGCCAATATAAAGCATAGTATCTTCCGCATTATAGCACCTCCCATTTATGGATATTAATTACAATTATAACCATATATTAATATATATGCAATACCGTAATGAAGATTACTCTAGTCTTTCAAGATAAGCCTGCGCTTCCTTCAAATAAGCGGACAATCTTTCACTGTGCCCGTAATAGGATATGGCCTCGCGCGGCATCGCATTGGCGGGCTTTTCAATATCCGACCTGAGCAGGTACGGGTTCCGGCCGATCTCGATACAGCTCTCCAATAATTGCCTTTCATTTCCCGTATCTCCCCTTTCCCTGTAGTACCTGCCTGCTGCCAGACAGCATCGGGCCAGCAGCTCATAATTCTCGCCGTTATACCGCTGGTATCCTGTCAGCCTCCTGGCATATTCAAGTGCCTGCAGGGGCCTATCCGAGGCAAGGTAAATACGGGCAAGGGTGTTCATATACGCCGGATAAAACCTGTCCCCGCCGACGCTGTTTTCCCCGGCCGCCCTTGCTTTTTCAAGCCAGCTTTGCCTGTCTTCCTCATCCGCGCTTTTTTCGGCAAAATAGTTGTAGAGCTTTGCAAGCTCGAATGCATAGGCGGAATTTGCCGGGTCAAGCCTGAAGGCCTCTTCGTAGTAAGTCGCGGCTGCTTTATAATTCTTCGACTGCATGTGTTTGAGCGCCTCATACTCGTTATAGGCGCCCGCAAGGTATAACGCATTTACGGAAAATAAAAGCGAACCGGCCGCAATCGCGGCAATTTTATAAAGGCTGCGGTTGGCGGGAAGCTCCCGCTTCGCCATGGGCAGGGGTGCTTTAACGCCCTCCGTCCCGGGCGCCTCCGGCATACCGGCCCCGGCTGCGGCAAGCATGACCCAGAAAAGCAGCGACACGGACGCATAGGAAAGGTCGAAATCGAAGGCCGAGTGGAAAGCAAGGGCAAGCAATCCGCAAAGCAGCCCGGCAGTGTAGATCTTCCTCAGCTTATCCGGCGACCTGAGGTAAGAATAAGCCGCGTTGAATATACCCGCGGCCACCAATGCCAGATAGGCCAGGAAACCGAGAATACCGCTTTCGACAAACACCTGGAGATAATTGTTGTGTACGAATACCGCGGTATAAAAGAAATCCTGCACGCTCTGGTACATGGCTTTCCAACCGCCGCCGCCCAGTCCGACCAGCCAGTTGTCCGCTATCAGCTTCAACGCGTCCCTGTCATATTCCAGCCTGTATAAAATGCTGTTATCCGCAAGGCTGAAGCGCTCGAGCCTGCCGCCTATCGCCGGAGGCAGCATCGAAATCAACCTGCCTTTAAAGGCCAGAACCAGCGCCATAAGCGCAACAAAAGCTGCCACATACAAAATTGCAGGCTTTTGAGGCATACGCGGAGCTCTCTTTACAAAGGTGATTCTGAGCAAAAGAAAAGGAAGCAGGGATAAAACGGCTGCAAACGCGAAGGATACCGCCAGCCATTTTGCCGCGGCAAGGCTGCCGCCTCCTGCGGCGCTCAGATTGAAGGCTTTTATCGTCATTGATGCCGGCAGCAGCATGCAAATGAAGCTTACGGCTCCCCTGAGCCTGCAGCCCGGAGGTTGGATGAAAAGCAGCAGCAGCATTGTCCCCGCGCCTGCGATATATCCGCCCCGGGAGCCCGTCAGCAAAAGCGCGAGCATCAGGACGCTGCCCATTCCTGCCAGTACTGCCCGCAGCAAAGCGCTTCCCGAGGCGTTTAAAAGTGTAAAGGCGAATATAATGCATACCGCAAAATATATCGACGCCGTATTTGCGTATTGAAAGGTAGTACCCACCCGGTTCACGAAAACAGTGACGTCCAGGAAGTTCAGGGGTCCCAAGGGTCCTGCAAGCGCCATCAGGCCGGCGATGGAGCATGCAAAGCCGGTGAAAACCATCGGCAGCATGACAACGGTTATGAACCGCTGTTTCTTATCATGAAAGTAATCATACAGGACAAAAAAGATCAGAAGAAGCTCCGCAGCCTGCAGTAAGCTTTCGAGATTCTCCCTGGCGTTTACCGCTTTGGCGAAGCCCGCAGCGGCGGCTAAAACCAGCAATGCTCCTGAAACGGCGGAGAATTTATTTATATGAATGGGTTCGTTGGATGCGATTTTACCGAAAAAATACATGATCGACGCCAGAGCCAGAGCTGCCATAAACGCGTAGGTCTCATAATTGAAATAGAGCCCTCTGAAAAGCGGAGACACCGATACCAGAAGGATGATTACGGCGACCGGCGCTTTTTTCATTTTCATCCTTCCTGGCCCATCGTCCGGACTTCGGCGCCCTTTTCGTCCGTGTTCACGTTTTTTACGTCTATGCCGCTATTATAGGCGTAATACTTGTAATATGAACTGTAATCGCGCTTTCCTATCCTGTTTAGGACTGCTCCGAGTATCCTTGCGTTTGCCTTTTCCAGCTGCTGCTTTACACGGAGTATTTTATTGATATCCACGGCCTTCCTTCTTATCACCAGGAGCACGCCGTCGGTCTGGCTGGCTATAATCGCGCAGTCTATCACGCTCCCGAGAGGCGGCGTGTCTATTATGACAAAATCGAATCTGACGGCAGCTTCCTCAAGAAACTCCCTGAAGCTCAGCGTACCCAGAAGCTCGGCGGGATTCGGCGGCTTTGTGCCGCAGGATACGATGTATAAATTGGGTAAATTCGTATGACTCACGATGCTGTCAAAGTCAGCCATATGCGAAAGGTAATTTGAAAGACCCGGGCTTGCCCTCTCGGTAAAATCCTTAACGCTTATGGATTTCCGCATGTCTGCGTCCACATAGAGGACCTTCCTGTCGTCCTTGGCGACCGAAATCGCCAGGTTTATGCTTGTGGTCGTCTTGCCCTCGCCTGCGTGCGTGCTGGTTACGGCTATGGTTTTCAGGCTTCCGCCAAGGGCGCAGAACTGGATATTGCTGCGAAGCACCTTGTAAGCCTCGTCGGCAGGCATATTAAGCCCGTCTGTCACATCAAGATTTCTTATGCTCATCTCCGCCCCCTCCTATTTCATCCGGAATTCGGGAATAATGCCCAGCACCGTAAGACCCAGCCGTTCTTCCACATCCTCCGAGCTTTTTATGGTGTTGTCAAGATACTCGGCGGCAAGTATGACGCCCATTGCAAGCACCAGAGCCGCACAGACGGCAAGAGCTACGTTTCTGGGCCTGTCGGGCTCCAGCGGGCTATCCGGCAGCTCGGCCGGATCCACTATATTTACGTTAAGCACATTCATCAGCTCCACGGCTTTCCGGGAAAAAACCTTCGCAACGCTGTCGGAGATCTTCACAGCGGTTTCCGGATCATTACATCTTACACTGATTTCAATGATGCGCGTGCCGTTTCTGGAGCTGACGGAGATCATACCCCTTAGCTTATCGACCGAAACATCCTTGAGACCCAGGTCGTCTATAACGGCCTTCGCAATGCTGCGGCTCTTCATAAGCTCGGTATAGTCCGCGATAAGCTGGGTATTCACAAGTATCTGATCATACGCGATCCCATACTCCGAATTGTCCAGGTTCTTATCGTTGACGAAAATAGAGGTATTCGCCACATACACGGGCTCAAGCATATAATAGCTGACATAAAAGGAGGCCCCGCCGCCTATGGCTGCAAACAGGACAAAGAGCCACCACCTGTGTAAAAACAGCTTGGCAATCTGTTTAACGTTCATTATCCCACCCCTGTCGTTTTAGAATCAAAGCAGGCGCTCCGCATCCTGCGGGTCGCTTTTATAAGGCCGTCTCCTAAAGGCGTTAATAATCTGCGGATCAATACCCGGTTCTTGAAGATGGCAATGCAGACGCCGGCAAGGGCCATTCCTGCCTGCACCCACAGTCCGGCGGTATAATATACGGCGGTAAAACCGCTGATCAGCGCCAGAAACAGCATCTGCTGTCTCACATTTATGCGTATTTTTATATATGCCTCAACGCGTTTTTTTACGAAGAGCCAGTTTATAAGCCCGGCTGCGGAATAGGCCATGCCGACTCCGAATATGTGCAGCGGTTTGGCCGACAGTAATCCTACGGCCGCGTATACCGCGAGCGATACGAATGCGCTGTAAAAAACCTCGTTGGTCTTTTTTACGCTGAAGAACCCCATACTGTAAAACTGTGCGTATGAGTTGAAAACCACCCCGAAGAAAAATACAGGTATGAACACCCAGGTTCCCGCATAGTCCTTTCCCATAATTGTGAATATCGCTACCTTGACCAGCGGCAGTATCACCAGCATCGCAGACAGCAGCAGCCTTGAAAACTGATGGAATACCTCCGAAGCAAATACGTCCCTGTCACTCGCCTTATATTCCGAAATTACGCTCATCTGCCACGCCATCATAAAAATGTTGTTTACCGTTTCAAGAAGCAAAGGAAATTTCAATGTGAACACCAGCAGGCCCACTTCGGAGGTCCCGTAATAAAGCAGGAGGATAAACCGTCCCAGCGCGGACAGCAGCCAGACGCAAATCGCATTGGGTATAAGGGGGAGCGAATACTTAAGCTGCTCCTTTATATGCCGGATTCTTACCGCGCCCGGCTTGCAGTACCTCGGAATATTTACCTTTATTACAAGTATAGCCGCGACCAGGGCGTTGGATATGATCGGGGTCCACAAAAGCGCAACGGCCCCCATTCCCATTCCCGCTATAAATATAATATTGCACAGAACCTGCATTATGGTCGAAGCAATGCTTATAACCGTGTAAGCAAGCATTTTTTTCATTCCTCTGGCCGAATGAAGGAACAGGTTTGCTATAATGCTCGTAGCCACATACAGGATGAAAAGCGCACTGTATCTGAAATTTGACGCGTAACCGGCAATCAGCATTCCTAATGAGAATATGCCTATTCCGGCAATCGATATCGCCAGAGAGTTGGAAAGGGTAATCGTTCTTTCCTGATCCGTACTGCAGTCCTGTATAAAACGGAACGACGCTTCAATCGATTGCAGCGAAACAACGATGCAAAGTATGGTAAGTACGGTGATGTATATATCGATCTCGCCGTAATCGGAGGGCTTCAAATAGAATGCAAAAACAGGCAGCAATATAAAAGACAGAAGCCTGGAGGACATATTTCCGACGGCCAGCAAGGTTGCGTTTTTAACAAGATTTACTTTTCTACTGTCCATTCTTAATCAAATACCTACTTTACACAGGCTATCCGCCGCAGGTGTAAAACGCCTGCTCAAAGCATATCGCTCATCGTGACGACATCGACGTCGGATGAGGCCAGATGCTCTATAACAGTCCGGAAGGCGGCCTCGGAAAATTTTGTGGAGGCATCCGCAGGGTCCACAATGAGATGGAAGCACAGGATAAGCCAGGTATGATATGCCGCGGCAAAATCTATAGAGTCGTTGATAAAATCCGCCGTTGAACCGTTTGTTGCCAGAAGCACGCGCAGGCCGTATGGATTTATGTCCGGATACGGCTCGTCCCCGCCAACGATTGACCTGTGGGTCGCGTAATATTCTCTTATAATATTGGTGATGTGATTGTTATACTCTCCTCCGGGTGCTGCAAAATGGCGCGCGCCCTTTGCAAAGCCGTTGGCAGTCAGCCAGTTTTTGCTCCCGGCCAGCTCATCCCTGATCTGTTCGTCGGTTTTATTATCCGAAATAAAATAGCCGTGGGTTTTTGTGTGGCTGGACACATCCCATCCCAATTCCTGCAAATCCTGCAGCTGGCTTAATGTCATATAGGTGTCCGTACCGACGAAATTCGTGATCGTATACACAACCCCGGACATACCGTATGTGTCAAGAATGGGCTTTGCTACGGTATAGGTATTTGAGTAGGCGTCGTCAAAGGTCAGGGTCACCTTTCCCTTTGCCAGGGCCAAGGGCGATGTGTAAAATCTGTCCAGTACAACCGAGGCTCCGTTGCTGCCGGACCTCACCAGTGTAATCCGCACATGGTTCACGCCGGCCAGCTCGTCATAGCTTTCGGCGCCCAGCATGGTGAAGCTGTAACAGCTGAGCAGAATCCTGTTCCAGCCGTTGCGCAGGCTTACGCCGGGATAGTCGTAGCCGAAATACCTCAGCATATCCGAACCGGTGGTATCTAAAAAAATGGAAACGCATTCTATATCGGAGGCTTCTTCGACATAGAGGTCCAGCCCGATATTTGCCCTGGCGTCGAACGCAATGTCCTTTCTGGCTGAGCAGTTGGCATCCGTCGCGTTTATACGCAGTCCCTGATACCCGGTCCTGTATACCGCGGTGTCGTCCGCTATGCTGGTGGTCCCCCCTCCCAGCTTTGTCCAGCCGTGTCCCGCGGACCATATTTCGATTATCTTCCTGGGTCTGTTCGCATATAATACACCGCCCAGCTTAACGGAATTTGCCAGTATTTGATTCGTATTTTGCGCAAGGGCGGACTTTATCCCCCAATCTCCTTTTGTGCTCTTCATCCCGGCTCCTCCTTATACGCTGTAGTCGACATTCAACGAGGCCGATGTGCCTGTAGTCCGGATCGCCCTGAATCTCACTATTTCCGTGTGGGACTCAAGATAGAGCTCATCGCCCGGCTCGTATATGCGCCCGTATGCGGACGTTGGCGGAGTGCCGTCCACGGTTACGCGGACCGGCGCGGTTTCGATTTGTACGGCGGCCTTTTTGGCGGACGCATAAATTTGCGCCGTCAGCGGCACGCCTCCGGCCGTGTTGTCAACAAGAAGCTTTTCGGATGACACGGGCTCCGGTGATATGAAGTCCGCAATGTTTATGACCTCGTCGTTGTCCTTCATAACTCTGAAATAGTCAACTGGCATTAAACATCTTCCTCTCTGTGTGTTGATTTAAAAAACAGCCCGATACCCGGGCCTTTTCGAGCGCTTGAACTGCCAACCCGCCGGGAAGCCGGCGCTTTATTCTTCAGTCCGCCTCTTTCCCCATACGGTTATATCCACTATTTTCGCATAGCTCTGGATCAGCTTCACTACCTTGGCAGAAACGTTTGTATCGGCATAATCCCCGGCCATCGCCGTCTCTTCGGAATTCATTGCCACCGCGAGCTCTACCGCCTGCTCCACATCCCCGCCCATGATGCCGCCTATGACGATCGTCCCTTTATCGAGTACCTCCGGGCGTTCGGTGGAGGTCCTGATAAGCACCCCGGGGAAGCCGAGCATGGCCGACTCCTCGGACAGCGTGCCGCTGTCGGAGAGCACGCAGTACGCATTTATCTGCAGATGGTTGTAATCAATAAAGCCAAATGGAGTCATACTCCGCACAAGCGGATGGAACGTAAATCCGCGCTGCTCTATAAACTTCCTGCTTCTGGGATGCATGGAGTAGATTACGGGCATCCGGTATTTTTCCGCGATCCTGTTCACCGAGGACAGCAGCTGCATAAAATTTTCTTCTATATCTATATTTTCTTCCCTGTGCGCCGAAAGAAGGATATATTTACCCGCCTCCAGGCCCAGGCGTTCCAGCGCGTCGGAGTTCCTGATCTTCTCCATATGCTCGCGAAGCACCTCCCGAAGGGGGGAGCCTGTCACGAATACGGTCTTGCCGTCAATACCCTCGCTGAGAAGATACCGCCTGCTGTGCTCGGTATACGGGAGGTTTATGTCCGATATATGGTCGACGATTTTACGGTTGATCATCTCGGAAACATTCCAGTCCCAGCAGCGGTTCCCGGCCTCCATGTGGAAGATGGGCACCTTCAGGCGCTTAGCGGGTATGGCCGCAAGGGAGGAATTCGTATCGCCGAGTATAAGAAGCGCATCCGGCTTTTCCTTTCGGATCACTTCATACGATTTGGCGATAATGTTGCCGATTGTCTCGCCAAGGTCTTTTCCCACGCTGCCCAGGCAATAGTCCGGCTCTCTGAGGCCAAGGTCCTCGAAAAGCAGCCGGTTGAGCGCATACTCCCAGTTCTGCTCCGTATGGACGAGAATATGGTCGAAGTATTTGTCAAAAGCCTTTATACAGGCGGAAAGGCGGATAATCTCAGGCCTTGTCCCTATGACGGTCATCACTTTCAATTTGCCCATGAGCTAAACCTCCATATAGTAAGTATCCGGCTTTTCCGGGTTGAAGCTCTCGCTGGCCCACATTACGGTCACCATGTCGGCAGCTCCGCAGTTTTCGATATTATGCGTGTAGCCGGCCGGTACGTCCACCACCTGCAGCCTTTCGCCGCTGACGCGGTACTCTGTGACGTCTGCGGAATCTATTTTCCGGAAGCGTATGATGCCCTCGCCGCTCACCACCAGGAATTTTTCATTTTTGCTGTGGTGCCAGTGGTTACCCTTAACAACGCCCGGCTTCGATATATTGATCGATACCTGGCCCCTTTCCCGGGTCTTTAAAAACTCTGTAAAGGACCCCCTTCCGTCGGTATTCATATTCAGGGGATATGCGAACCGGTCTTCGGGAAGATAGCTCAGATACGTGCTGTACAGCTTTTTTATGAACCCGTCGGACATATCGGGGACGGTACGTTCCTCGCGGCTGTCCCTGAACGAATATATCAGATCGGCTATTTCTCCGAGGGTCCTGCTATAAACCACCGGGACCTCGCAAAATAAACCGCCGGAGCATTCTCTTCCCTCAAGCGCATTGACAAGCTCCTCCAGCAGGTCGTCGATATAGACCAGGCTTAAAGCCGTGCCGCGGTCTTTAATAACGATCGGCAGGCCGTGGGCGATATTGCTGCAGAATGTTGCAACCGCGCTGTTGTAATTCGGCCTGCACCACTTGCCGAAAACATTCGGAAGACGGTAGATAAGCACCCTTGCCCCTGTTTCCCCGGCATATTGGAGCATGAGCTCCTCCGCGGCTTTTTTACTCCTTCCGTACGGATTGTCGAGAGCTGCCTGGATGGAAGACGAGATCATAACAGGGCAGGTGTTGCCATGTCTTCTGAGCGCATCCAGCAGTACCGCGGTAAAATTATGGTTGCCCTCCATGAATCCGTTCTGCTCTGTGGGACGGTTCACTCCGGCAAGATGAAATACATATCCTGCCTCTTTGCAATAAGCATCCAGCAGGGACGGGTCCGAATCCATGTCGTATCCTAAAACATCATCATTTTTGCGGCTCCTCAATTCAGCGGTCAGGTTTTTGCCGATAAAGCCCTTTGCGCCGGTGACGAGTATTTTCATCTTCCGCTTCCCCATTCCTTAAGCTCGTTTTGCACATAGTCCAGCAGCAGCAGTCTTTTTTTAATCTCGCCCACGTCCAGCCTTTCGGTATTATTGGAGTTGTACTCCCGTTCCGAGGACAGCTTCCGGTCGC
>JAEZJL010000016.1 GCA_023415815.1 Bacillota bacterium
GCACAGAAGCATGATGGGACTTATTTACGGGGATCTGTTCATGCGCGTGCTTTACAGGGTGCGGCCTTACGAACGGATCAAGGGCTCTGCGGACCTGCTTTACCAAAGTTGGGCAAAAAAATGCGAGGAATCCGTTAAATCCGGCAAGATCGGTCTTTTCAGAAAAAACATACGACAAATAGTCGATGACTTTGACCATCTGGAGATCAATGATATAAAGAAGCCGAAGGTAGGACTTGTGGGCGAGATCCTTGTAAAATTCCACCCGACGGCCAACAACAGCGTTGTCGAAATTATCGAACGGGAGGGCGCGGAGGCGGTGATGCCCGACCTCACCGATTTTCTGCTGTACTGCGCCTATGGAGCCAATTTTAAGTACAAATATCTCTCCGGGACACTGATACGGAAAATCGTCAGCAATGCGGCCATAAGCGCTATCGAGCTCTACAGGAGGACTCTGAGAAAAGCGCTTTCAAGGAGTCATAGATTCGAGGCGCCTTCCGGTATTTACAAGCTCGCGGAGGAAGCTTCGAAATTGCTTTCTCTGGGCAACCAGACCGGCGAGGGCTGGTTCCTGACGGCTGAAATGATAGAGCTCATACACAGCGGCGCAGCCAACATCGTATGCATGCAGCCCTTTGCCTGCCTGCCGAACCATGTCACGGGTAAGGGCATGATCAAGGAACTGAAGCGCAGATATCCGCAGGCAAACATCGTTCCGGTGGATTACGACCCCGGCGCCAGCGAGGTGAACCAGCTCAACAGGATCAAGCTTATGCTTGCCGCGGCCTTTGAGAATCTCAAGGAAAGTAACCTTCAACAGGATAAGAGGGAAATAGATATTCACGTGGCGGGCGGAAGCAGCGTGGATGCGTAACGTCTCTTTACAGATCAATTTCCATTGATGATATTGAAAACATTTTTGCGCCGGATACGCAAAAGTACAAAACCATAAATGCATCCTTCACATTCCAGGCCAGAGAAAGAAAGCTTGTAACTCTATATTTTCACGGGGTTCCAAGCTTTTTATTTTCTCCGGCCGTCAAAGACGGAATTATATATACGTATTCGTCAAATCAAGAATTATATGGTGGTTTTCATAATATAATGTAAGGGGCAGTCCTCAAAGGGCTGGACTGAGAACAGTCCCCTTCTGACCCTGAAGCTTTGTGGACACATCCCTCCCCGAATACGAACCGGGTGTTGGGATAGGTCCTCCTTTGACGCACAGATATTGGGGACGCTTCTCCCACAGGGGACCGGGAACAAGGACTGAAAGACGGAATTTTACACTAGGAGGAAAGATGGATAAGAGATACGGACATAATTCTTCCAGAGGCCCATTGCTTAAAATCCTTCTCATACCGATCCTGATTCTGCTTTCATGCATAGCCGTAAGAGCGGGCATGGCGGTGGGCAATTTTGCATACAGTCTCGATACCGGACTCGTGAGCAACATTGATACAAATAATTATAAATCCGCGCTGAACGCCTCCTTCCCAATCATAGACACCATATATAACAGCGGAAAATCCAGCGTTTCGGTTTCCGGCGAAATTAAAAACCTTATCCGGAGCGTTTTCGATTTTGACATTGACAAGCCTGTGACCATTTTAAACGTACAATCCACGCTTTTTTCGTATTACTCCAGGAACCAATACGTACAGGCGCCCTCGGAAGAAAACCAGGCGCCCGGAAAGGATAACGTCTCGGTTCCGGCTCCGGATGAAGCCGCGGGTGATATAGCCGAGCACGAAAACACGGCGCCGCAGCAGCCGGATACCGATACGGCGCCCGACAACGGCGGGACTCCGGCCAAACCCGGCGCCGGGTCCGATACGCCGCAGCCCATCAGCAGCATTACATATAATGAAACGGAGGATAAAAAGGAAGACACGGAAAATGGAGATATAGTATCGCATAATAAGATAGTTGTACAGAATTATACAAAATTTAAAATCGATATAGAAAAGCTTCTCAAGGAGCCCTTGAATATCAAGTTCGATAAAAAAGGCCCGAAGGTGCTGGTATATCATACGCATACGACCGAAGCCTACGTTCCCAAGCAGAGCGATGTGGGCAAAAAAGGCATCCCGAGCTTTAATTCGGATTCCCGATACAACGTGGTGAGGGTGGGGGAGGAGCTTTCCAGAAACCTGAAGAAATACGGAATCGACGTGCTGCACAACGGGACGGTTCACGATACCAACCGCAACGCGGCATACGGAGTGGCCATAAAAACCGTTCAGAAATACATAAAAAGCTATCCTTCCATCAAGGTCTTCCTGGACATTCACAGGGACGGGGTGGATTCGACGAAGAAGCTGAGCTTGGTCAAAAAGATAAACGGCAAAAACGCGGCCCAGATCATGTTTGTTGTGGGAACGAACGGTACGCTGCCGCATCCGGACTGGAAGGAGAACCTCAAGTTTGCGCTAAAGCTGCAGCAGAAGCTCAACGACAAATATCCCGGACTTGCCAGGCCGGTGTGGATCAGCAGCAACCGTTACAACCAGCATGTATCGGACGAAGCGCTGATCATTGAGGTCGGAGGCGACGGCAATCTGATCAGCGAGTGCCTGGAGAGCACCAAATACCTGGCGGAGGTTTTGAACGAAGTCATGCAGGGAAAATGATTTTTTTGGCAATACTATGCCTGCGACCAAAAATTACTGAGATGGCGGAGGCCGGATGAGCAGGCTGGAGAAGTACAGGCAATTGAGGGGCTTGAAGCAGAGATATTTCATTTCTGTCCTGGTGTTTCTTTTTTTACTTGTCACGGGCATATGTATTGCCGATTCTTCCATAAACGGACTTATGGCGGGTGGAAGCGGGCTGAATATTTTTTCCGTCAAAAACGACGGGGACAGCGTTCAAGTGGTTTTTATGAATCAAAAGGTTTATCTTAATACCCAGTATATAAGGCACGATATGCAGCGCCTCGAGGATGGGCTGGACAGGCTTTTCGCACGGTGAAAACGGCCGGCAGCACGATTGCGACAGGCGGGGACGGTTCTCACCTGTCGCAAGGGCATGCCCCCTGCCCCGACCGCGATTATGCAGAACTGTCCCCGCGGGTCGAATTGTCCCCACAGATCCTGCTGGACGATCCAGTTAACGATATTGCAGAACTGTTCCCCTACCCTCCGCTTTGCCATGGTGCATCCCCGCCGGAATGCGGCTGGGGCGGGCGGCTCCTGATCTTCACTTACTCCCTGTTGCTTCACAGTGTATTTGAATGTTATAATGAAGCGAAAATATATTTATATATTATTTTACAATTTATTTATTGCGCAAAACATTTGCTGAAAGGAAACGATAGATGGCAGGCGGCAAGCAGAAAAACACAAGGAATTTTTGCATCATAGCGCATATAGACCATGGCAAATCCACCCTTGCGGACAGGCTGATAGAGCTGACGGGCGTACTGACCGAGAGGGAGATGCAGGAGCAGGTTCTGGACAACATGGATATAGAACGCGAGAGGGGAATAACCATCAAGGCGCAGGCCGTAAGGATGGTATATAAAGCGGAGGATGGGGAGGAGTATATCTACAACCTGATCGACACCCCCGGACATGTCGACTTCAATTACGAGGTCTCAAGAAGCCTCGCGGCATGCGAGGGCGCGATACTTGTGGTGGACGCCGCTCAGGGAATAGAAGCCCAGACGCTTGCAAACGTATATCTGGCGCTTGAGCATGACCTTGAAATCCTTCCGGTCATAAATAAGATCGACCTTCCGAGCGCCCAGCCCGAGCATGTAAAAAAAGAAATAGAGGATATAATAGGTCTTGACGCCAGTACGGCGCCGCTGATTTCGGCGAAGAACGGGCTTAATATAAAAGAGGTGCTGGAACAGATCGTAACGGCCATTCCGGCTCCCGGAGGCGATGAAGAGGCGCCGCTGAGGGCCCTGATATTCGACTCCTTTTATGACAGCTACAAGGGCGTAATCGTATATGTGCGCGTAATGGAGGGCGGTGTGAAGCCCGGCGACACCATTAAGATGATGTATACCAAAAAGGAATTCCAGGTAACCGAGGTGGGATATTTCAGGCCCGGCAGGTATTCTCCCTGCGAGGGTCTTTCTGCGGGCGACGTCGGCTATATCGCGGCAAGCATAAAGAATGTAAGGGATACGAGGGTCGGCGATACCGTCACTCTGGCCGAAAATCCCGCCGGCGAGCCGCTGCCCGGTTACAAGAAGGTCAACTCCATGGTCTTCTGCGGTATCTATCCGGCCGACGGCGCAAAGTACGGCGACTTGAGGGATGCCCTGGAGAAGCTGCAGCTCAACGACGCGGCGCTCACCTTCGAGCCGGAAACCTCGATAGCTCTGGGCTTCGGCTTCAGATGCGGCTTCCTCGGGCTGCTCCATATGGAGATAATACAGGAGAGGCTGGAGCGCGAATACGACCTGGACCTGGTTACGACCGCCCCCAGCGTCATATACAGGATTACGAAGCTTGACGGCGAGGTTGTGAATATAGACAATCCGACAAACCTTCCGCCTGCGATGGCCATAGAGAAAATGGAAGAGCCTATAGTGAAATCCACCATAATGACGCCCGTAGAGTATGTCGGGAGTATAATGGACCTGGCGCAGGAGCGGCGGGGAGTTTACAAGGATATGTCCTATCTGGATGAGAGCAGGGTCATGCTGAGCTATGAGCTGCCTCTGAATGAAATAATATACGACTTTTTCGACGCTTTGAAATCAAGGACCAGAGGCTATGCCTCGTTTGATTATGAGCTGATAGGCTACAAGGAATCCGACCTGGTGAAGCTGGACATACTGCTCAACAGTGAAGTCGTTGATGCCCTGTCCTTCATTGTCCATTCGGAAAAGGCCTATGCAAGAGGCCGGCGTATCGCCGAAAAGCTGAAGGACTCGATACCGCGCCAGCAGTTCGAAATCCCCATCCAGGCCTGCATAGGCGGCAAGATCATTGCAAGGGAGACGGTAAAGGCGTACAGGAAGGATGTCCTTGCGAAGTGCTACGGCGGTGATATTACCAGAAAGAAGAAGCTGCTGGAAAAGCAGAAGGAAGGCAAGCGGCGCATGCGCCAGGTAGGCTCCGTGGAGGTGCCGCAGGAGGCCTTCATGAGCGTTTTGAAGCTGGATTAGGGAAGCGTGACAACAAATGTTTTATGATATGCATGTACACTCGGTTTTTTCCGCAGACGGGAAATCAAGCCTCGAAGAGTATGCCGCTTTGTTCGGCGGCAGAAGGCAGGGAACGATAGGCTTTGCGGAGCATGTTGATTTTCTGCCGGAATGCGGCTCTTATGAATTTATGGATTTTCAAAAATATACCTCGGCTATCCGCGGTCTCAGGGAACGGGGCCTGGATTTTTACGCCGGGGCGGAGATAGACTATATCAAGCTTGTTGAAGCCGATATTTTCAAGCACCTCGACGAGCACCGGTACGACTACACCATATGTTCCGTTCATATGGTAGATGGAGTTTCGGTCTCCGACCGGAATTTTCCTCCGGCGCACGCGGACAGGGAATACCTGATGGGAGTCCTTCAAAATTACTACAGGCAGCTGGAATACAGTATAAAAACCAACGCATTCGACGTTATAGGGCATATCGGCGTTTTCAAAAGATATCTTGCGGAGGATGCCAGGGACGATCGGGTACTCGAATCGGCTGTACGGGAGGCCGAGCTGGAGGCGGCTAAGCTTTGCGCCTGCTCGGATGCAATCTTGGAGGTGAATACCTCGGGCCTGTTTTCTCCGTATGCCCATACGCTGCCGGAAGGTGATTTCCTGAAGCACTATTACGATTTCGGAGGCAGGCTGGTATGCCTCGGAAGCGACGCCCACAGAACGGAGGATGTTGCCAGGGGCTTCAAAGAGGCCGGAGGGCTGCTGAAGGCGGCGGGCTTCCGGCATATGACGCTGCCGTGGGACAGGGAGCGGCGCATCGAGCTTGAATAAGTACGGAAGCCGGGTGGATTTGTGAAAAATTTAGGTCTGTATATCCATATCCCATTTTGCAAAGCCAAATGCAATTACTGCGACTTCAACTCCTATCCGGGTAAGGAAGCCCTGATGGAGCCTTATTTTCATGCGCTGGAGACTGAAATCGGGCGGCGCGGCGCAGAGCTCCGCGACGCTGAATTCAGCACGGTCTTTATCGGCGGAGGCACGCCCTCGCTGGCCGGGTCCTGGCTCATACACAGCCTTATGAATGCCTGCAGGCGGCATTTCAGGCTGTCCGGCAGGGCTGAAATCAGCATGGAGTCCAATCCGGGTACGCTCAGCTTCGAAAAGCTGACCGCCTACAAGGCCTGCGGAATAAACAGGCTGAGCATAGGGCTTCAGGCCTGGCAGGACAGGCTGCTGAAGGAGCTCGGAAGGATACACGGCAGGGAGGAATTCGAGGAGAACATGAAGCTGGCCCGGAAAGCCGGCTTTAAAAATATAAATGTCGACCTGATTTTCGGGCTTCCGGGACAGACGATGAACGACTGGAGAGAGACCGTCTCGGGTGTTGTAGCCCTTGAGCCCTCCCATATTTCCTGCTACAGCTTGAAAATAGAGGAAGGCACGGTTTTCGGCAGCAGACTGGCGTCCGGGGAGCTTGAGGAGCCGGACGACGGGCTTGACAGGAAAATGTACCGGTATGCTGTTGACAGGCTGGAAAGCTATGGCTACAAGCATTATGAGATTTCGAATTTCGCCGGGCCGGGTATGGAATGCAGGCACAATCTGATTTACTGGCAGGCGGAGGAATACCTGGGGATTGGCGCGGGCGCGCATTCCTATCTCAACGGCTGCAGGTTCAATAACGTATATGGGATAGAGGACTATACAGACGGGATCGAAAACGGCAGAGAGCTCAGGGAAAACGAGCAGTACATCGATAAGGACGAAGCCATGTCCGAGTATATGATACTCGGGCTCCGCCTGATAGACGGCGTAAGTGCGGAGGCCTTCAGGCAAAGGTTCGGGGAAGACATGGGCTCCGTTTTCGGAAGCCGTCTGGCCCGGTTGGAGCACAAGCAGCTCCTGGAGCGGGACGGAGACAGGTGGAGGCTCACCGAGGCAGGCCTAGATTTCGGCAACACGGTTTTTATGGAATTTCTGTAGGCAAAAAAACTCATAATACCTGTTTTTTTTTTGCATTATAAAAGAGAGCTGCAAAAATAAATTGGCTAAGGAATGAATTGGATTTTTGCAGTTAGAGCAAGGTAATCTAATGCAAAAAAACTTATAGCACCTGTTGTTTTTTTTGCATTAGATATGCTTGACAAAAAAAAATAGAGGTGGTATTTTAAAATTATATTAGCACTCGTTAGCAAAGAGTGCTAACAAATAGTCAAAGCGACCCGTATATATAATATGAACGGGAGGATAAACTGGAGACAGGGGGTGTATGGGATGTTTTTGGACGAAAGAAAGAGGAAGATACTTCAAGCCATTATCGACGACTATATTGACACGGCCGAACCCATAGGCTCCAGGACGATTGCCAGAAAGCACGAGCTCGGGCTCAGTTCGGCGACAATACGGAATGAGATGGCCGACCTGGAGGAGATGGGCTTTCTTGCCCAGCCTCATACCTCTTCGGGAAGGGTGCCCTCGGACAAGGGCTACAGGCTGTACGTAGATCAGCTCATGCAGACCCATGAACTTACTCTGGGCGAAATCGAGATGATAAGGGCGGCCATGGAAACGAAGATAAACGAGCTCACCCAGCTTATAAAACAAGCCTCCTCGGTTCTGTCCCGCTTTACGAAATATACTTCGATGGCGACTACGCCTCAGATGAAGACCAGCACCATCAAAGCGATACAGGTGGTGCCTATAGAACTCGGAAAAGCCCTGGTTGTGGTGGTCACGAA
>JAEZJL010000051.1 GCA_023415815.1 Bacillota bacterium
ATACTGAAATCCGGAGAAATCTACGCAGCCTCCAGCGATTTTAACAGGTACGGCGACGTAATGGGGAGCTTTACACTCAGCAAGCTCAACGAGGTAATCATGAGCTACTGGAAGACCCAGGTAAACCTTGCTGCTCCTAACGGAAATATGATACCGGTCGCACAGTACAACAAGCCCAACGGCGCAAAATATACCGATATCTCCATCTTCGACAGGAAATGGGGTCAGACCGCGGTCGGAGCTACCACCGACATGCCCGACCTGGTCCAGATGGTCGTCGAGGACGGCAAGGTAACCCAGTTCCTCACCGGCCAGCCGGCGGTGCAGATACCGCAGAACGGCTTTGTGGTGGTCACCAGGGAAGCGGGCGGAAAAACGCTGCAGTCAAATTTCGTCGTAGGCAACAGCGTAACGATGAGCATAGCGACGACTCCCAACTGGAGTGACGCCAATATGGCGGTCACGGGCTGCTCCGTGCTTGTGAAGGATGGTATAATACCCGGCAAATTCTCTTACGACGTTGATTACATAAAAAAAGTCCAGCCGAGATCGTCGGTCGCAAGCTCGAAGGACGGCAAGGAGTTGATCCTTGTAACCGTGGACGGCAGGCAGACCAGCAGCATAGGCATGACCCAGCTTGAGCTGGCGCAGTTCATGCAGGGCATCGGGGCCTGGAACGCATTGAACCTGGATGGCGGCGGCTCCACCACAATGGTTGCGAGGCCAGCGGGTGAAACCACGGTGCAGATCATGAACAGCCCGTCGGACGGCCTGGTAAGGGGAATTTCCACCGCTATCGGCGTATTCTCCATAGCGCCGCCCTCCGAACTGGCCGGAATAACCATAGAAACCAACGACGAAAATATATTCCAGAATACCTCCAGAGCCTTTACCGTCAAAGGCTACGATAAATATTTCAACCCAGTGGAGGTCGACCCTGAAAGCATCAAGTGGAGCGTCTCGGGAGTCAAGGGCACATTTACCGGGAACGTACTGCACCCCACCACAGTCGGCGAGGGCAAGGTAACCGCAGTCATCGGCAGTATAACCTCCACCCTGCCCGTCAGCGTTTTATCGGCGCCCGCAAAGCTTACGCTCAGCAGCAAGACCCTGAAGCTGCCCGTAGGCCAGTCCAAGGCCTTCAGCGTATCGGGCGTCAATAAAAATGGCTACGGCGCGGTAATCGATCCGGTTGACCTCAAATGGACAGTCAACGGAAACATAGGCACTTTTGAAAATGGCAGCTTTACCGCAACAGCGCGAGGCGCAGGCTATATAGACGCTGCCATGGGCAAAACCCACGCCTACTGCAGCGTATCGGTTTCCGCAGATACGGCGAAGGTCGTCGACGGCTTTGAAGCGGCAAACGGTTCCTTCTCCTCTTACCCCAAAACGGTAAAGGGCGCTTATGCAATCTCAGGCGAACAGGCCCACTCCGGAAAGACTTCCGGAAAGCTTACATACGACTTTACTACGGATATAGAGGTCACAAGAGCCGCGTACATGACCTTCCCGAACGGCGGTATCACGCTCGGCGCAGGCACTTCGAAGTTAGGGTTCTGGGTTTATAACGACCATGAAAGCTCCTGCTGGATAAGAGCTGAAATTACGGATTCCAAGGGCAAGAAAACGCCGGATATCAAACGGAATCTTGACTGGACGGGCTGGAAATATATCGAAGCCAGCCTCGACGGCATTGAGTTCCCGGCAAAGCTCAACGGACTGTATCTCGCGCAGGTGAATCCTGTCGCCGATTCGGGCAGCATTTACCTTGATGACCTTACGGTCGTGAACAGCGGCTATCCCGCCATAGACCCGACAAAAATACCGAAGGACACGGCTGCCGCAGACGACGCAAACAAGGCGGTAAGCTTCACCAAAGCTACGGACACCTCCTTCAGGTTCGGCGTATTCGGCCAATCCTCAGCGCCCGGAAACGCCCTAGAAAAGCAGCTTATGACCAAATACGCGAGCAAGATCGACACTTATCTCGAAGCAGGCATTATTGTGGGCTCAGGCTCCCATGAAACGGTGTCGAAGCTGATCAAGAAAAAGAAGGTAATTGCCACGAATACGGTTGATCTCAAGACCACAAAGGATGTCGACTACAAATATTCCTATACGGATATAAAAAACAGCAGGTTCTTCAAGCTTGACATGCGCAGCAAGGGCCTGAGGGTCAGCGATTCGGCCCAGTGGCAGAAGTTCCTGGCAGACCTGGACTCCTTTAAGGGCAGCAACGTATTCCTCATGATGGAGAACACCCCCAATACGTTCACCGATAAACAGGAGCTGGCCTTTTTCAAGGATACGTTGACAGCCTACAAGCTAAAAACGGGCAAAAACGTGTGGGTATTCTTCAGGGGCGATAAAAACGAGAGTTATATGGAGCGTGGCGTCAGATATATCTCCAACGTCGGCTACGACGTAGAGGGCTTGAAGGCGAATAATACCGACCCGGCGACATATGTGCTCGTCACGGTGAAAGGCAATGTCGTGACCTATATTTATAAAGCGATCATATCGTAAAATATCAGATAGAGCTTCATATGCATCCTCAGGAGTGTTATAATACATTCTAAATAAGGAGGATGAATACAATGAAATCTCAGGTACTTTTTTCTTCTGTAAATTACGACAGGTACGATTCCGACGCGACTCTGCCCGCCAAATTCGAAAGACTCCTGGACAGGATGGAGTTTCAGGAGACCGTAAAAGGAAAGCTGACCGTTGTAAAAATGCATCTGGGGAGGAATATCGGCTACTCGACGATACCTCCCCTGTTTGTCAAGATCCTTGTAGACAAGCTGAAAGGCTTCGGCGCAAAGGTCTATATATCCGACCAGGAAGTGGCAAACGCAAAGGCCAGGGGCTACAGCGAGGATTATTTCGGGGTGCCGATCGTGCCTGCCTGCGGGGTTACGAACAAGTATTATTACGAAAAGCATGTGGACTTCAAAGGCTTGAAAAATGTGGACATAGGCGGAAACATACACGACGCCGAGGTAATGATCGACCTCTCGCACATCAAGGGGCACGGAGTCTGCGGCTACGGCGGGGCCTGCAAAAACATCGCGATGGGCTGCGTCACCGACAGGACCAGGCACCAGACCCACGGCCTGGAGGGCGGTATAGAGTGGGATGAAAACATATGCACCCACTGCGAGCTGTGCGTCAACAGCTGCAACCACTACGCCAATAAATTCAACGAGGAAGGCAGCTACCAGGTCAATTACCACAACTGCACGCTATGTCAGCACTGCGTGAAGGTTTGTCCCGTATCCGCGATGAAAATGCTGGACAACAAGTACATGGACTTCCAGACCGGAATGGCCATATGCACCGACGAAGTGCTCAGGGTATTCAAGCCCGGACATGTCTTCTATATCAACTTCCTGCTCAGCATAACCGCGCTTTGCGACTGCTGGGGGCTGACGACACCGTCGCTGGTGCCGGATATAGGCGTCATGGCCTCGCGGGATATCGTTGCGATAGAAAAAGCCTGTCTCGACGCAATCAAGCTTGAAAACCTGATACCCTCGGGTATCCCGGTTGATTTTGAGCTTGGGACCCAGGGTCATCTCTTCGAAAGGCTGCATGGCAAAAACCCGTACATACAGCTGGAAGAGCTGCAAAAACGAGGCCTCGGGAACATGGAATACGACCTGACAGAGATAGGGTAAGAACGGATAAAATGTTAGTAGTATGGCATCAAAGCTTTACAAAACCGGGTCAGCGGGCCTCAACGGCCTGCCGGCCCTTTTCTTTTTGATTCGAGGCATTCTCCGCATAAAGCCTCCGGCTTTTATCAAGTATGCCGTAGAGCACCTCCATTTCGGCCGCCGACAGCTTTTTTTCAAGCAGGCCCCTGATCTCCCCCATCTCCGCATCGGAAACCCCATCCTTCGCAAGCTCATAAATCCTGTCGGATTCGGAGCTGCCGATTTTTGACAGGATCGTCAGCGCGGCCAGCTTATCCCTGAGGTCAAGCTCCCCAAGGTATTGCACCTCTCCCGCCGTCATAAACCCGGTTACGGCACTGTTCGTCCCCCCTGTTGCGGAATCCGGGACTGCACCCGCGCCTGTATTCTCCATCCCCTCCGCCCCGGAGGCCACATAGCCTTCCGCACCCGTTTCCGCTGCCGCTACGCCGGTCCCTGCGGCGTGTTTTACGATATCTCCGGCCAGGGCCGTCCTGTTGCCTGCTTCCTCTCTTTGCACCGGATTGAGCGCGTTTATTCCGAAGAAAGCATACATAAAGCCCGTATTCAGCAGAAACAGGCCGGAAAAAATTATTGTGAGCAAAATCAAGGAGTCTCTGAATTTTTTCATAAAATAATACCTGTATTTGTTTACAGGTATTATTTACATCTATTGTTTTGTTATTCAAATCCCCTGCATCTAATCCAGCCTTTTGACCAGCTCCTTAAGGTAGCTGGCAAACTCCTTGTTCAGGTCGTTCCGCTTCAGCGCGTATTCCACGGTAGCTTCAAGGAAACCGAGCTTGTTGCCCACATCATATCTCTTCCCTACGAAATCATACGCGAAGAGGGCCTCAATGGAGAGAAGACCCTTCAGGGCGTCCGTAAGCTGTATTTCGCCGCCTTTACCGGGAGCAGCGTTCTCCAGGTAGTAAAAAATTTTCGGCGATATGATGTACCTTCCGAGGATAGCGATATTTGAGGGAGCCTTTTCCCTGTCCGGCTTCTCGACCAGGTCCTTTACTTTGTATACCCTGTCCTCCACGTATTTGCAGTCCACGATGCCGTACTTCGAGACCTCCTCCTGGGGAACGTGCTGGACGCCTACGACCGTCGTATTGTACTCGTCGTAAACCTCGATGAGCTGCTTCAGCGTCGGTACCTCGGAATCCACGATATCATCGCCGAGCAGCACGGCAAAGGGCTCGTTGTCTATAAAGGACTTTGCGCAATAGATCGCGTGCCCCAGGCCTTTCGGCTCCTTCTGTCTTATGTAGTGTATATTTACAAGGTTTGAGATGTCCTGGACAAGACTCAGGAGATTCTCTTCGCCTTTTTTCTTTAATATGTCCTCCAGCTCATAGGATTTGTCGAAGTGATCCTCGATAGCCCTCTTGCCGCGGCCCGTCACGATCATTATATCTTCTATCCCGGAGGCAATGGCCTCTTCGACGATATACTGAATGGTAGGCTTGTCGACGATCGGCAGCATTTCCTTTGGCTGCGCCTTGGTTGCCGGCAAAAATCTCGTACCCAGCCCTGCGGCCGGTATTATTGCTTTTCTGACCTTCATGCGCCCAGCACCTTTCTATATGTTATTAAAGCTCCTTCGTCAGTTCCCGTGCCCCGGAGCGCAGGAAAAGCTACGTAAGACAAGGCGGAGGCGGCTGCAGATGAGGGCGCATATTTGTTATATGCAACCGATTTTGCAGTTTCCTCCAACGCAGTATTACGGAGTTTTAACAAGCTCCCGCGTCAGCGGAATATGTTGCCAAGTATATCTCCGCCAATGCTTCCGGAGCCTCTCGCCTCGTTGGCATGCCCGCGCGACGCCCAGCGCAGCCTGTCTGCAAGCCTGGCAAGAGGAAGCGTCTGCAGGTATACGGTCCCGGGCCCGGAAACACACGCAAGGAACAGACCTTCGCCGCCGAAGAGCGCGTTTTTGAAGCCCCCTACGAATTGTATATCATAGGAGACCGTTTCGTCAAAGCCGACCAGGCAGCCCGTATCCACCCTGAGGACCTCGCCGGGAGCCAGATCCCTCTGTATCATTGTCCCACCCGCATGTATAAAAGCCATCCCGTCGCCCGAAAGGCGCTGGAGTATGAAGCCCTCCCCGCCGAAGAAGCCGGCTCCGAGGCGCTTTGTAAAGGCCACGTCCACGTCAATGCCCCTTGCCGCACACAGGAAAGCGTCCTTCTGGCACAGGAACGTGCCGGCATGGAGATTCAGGTCAATAGGAATGATTTTACCAGGATAGGGCGCCGCAAAAGCGACGCGGCTCCTCGCTCCTCCGTTGTTAAAAAAGGTTGAGATAAAGAAGCTCTCGCCGGTGACCATACGTTTAAAACCGCTGAACATACCCCCGCCGGTCGTCGTCTGCATCACGATCCCCTTTTCCATGTACATCATGGCCCCGATCTCCCCCCTGACGGCCTCCGCCGGATCGAGCTCGATTTCCACCATCTGCATGTCGTCCCCGAAAATCCTGTAATCGATTATATCCGCCATCTATAAGCACCCCCCGAAACTCACATGTTAAAAATTTACTGATACATTAACTCTATCATATTTGCGCCGATATATTCAAGCATACGCGCCCCCGAACAGCCCTGAGGTAAAAATATATTTTGTCATATAAATGTAATATAACTTCCTAGTATTATGTGGTACAATGTAATTGCCACAGCCAGTAATACTAATTTTTTCATTTTTGTTCCTCCTTTTAATATAGACTATGGCTGATTTTATTTCATATTGTAAAGCACTTGATTTGATCGGAATTATTTATAATTTTATGAAAAAGTGCTTTATTTTTTTGCCAGAAAGTACCCTGGGACAAAAAGCGAAATAGCTTGATATAATAGCGTCTGTTAGGGTATAATGTTAAATGTTCCGTTTTGACGCTAAAGTCGGTCCGGGTTTTCCGGAGAACAGATTTGGTGTTGACGGCGGCAAGAGGGCATTCCTGCGAATGCGTGCAGGATGCTCCGATAGAATGATTTAATCGTTAAGCTTTGGCTGTGCTAGACGGGGAGGCAGCGGTGCCCTGTACCTGCAATCCGCTACAGCAGGGTTGAATTCCCGTTCCAGGCTTTTTCTTTGTAGGGTCTGCTCCGGGCAAGTGGCGATGATAGCCGGGTCTTGCGCAACGAAAGTCTGTGAACCCCGCCAGGTCCGGAAGGGAGCAACGGTAAGCAGTCCCTTTCGTGTGCCGCAAGGATGCCTGACTTGAGTTAACTAACCGGGTTACGCCTGTAGAGATAAGTCGAAAACGGGTGCACGGCCAATCAAATATTGAGTGATTCATTCATTAAAAGACCTTGCGGGGTCTTTTTTTGACGCATCCGCTTTGGTATAATGTGAGGGGACAGTTCTACAAAGGACTGTGCTGAGAACTGTCCCCTTTTGACGCTAAAGCTGTACGGGTAATCCTGCACACAACTGGGGCTGAGAACCGTCCCCTTTTGACGCTAAAGCTGCACAGGCAGTTCTGTAAGGTCCGTGCGGGGCAGTCTTTTAGGTGCCGGAGCAGAGCAGTAATCCTGAATGAAAGGGTATTATCATGTCATACGTTGCATTATACAGGGAATGGCGGCCCTCTGTTTTTGAAGACGTCGTCGAACAGGAGCATGTGGTGAAGACGCTGAGGTACAGCGTCGGCTCGGGAAGGATAGCGCACGCCTACCTTTTCTGCGGGACGAGAGGGACCGGCAAGACCACGATGGCGCATATACTCTCGCGAGCCATAAACTGCCTCCATCCGAACAACGGAGACCCCTGCAACGAGTGCGATATTTGCCGGGAGATCCTTTCCGGGGGAAGCATGGACGTGCTGGAGATAGACGCGGCTTCGAACAACAGCGTGGACAACGT
Source organism: Bacillota bacterium (assembly GCA_023415815.1). Lineage (GTDB taxonomy): Bacteria > Bacillota > Clostridia > Acetivibrionales > DTU013 > JAEZJL01. The sequence continues at coordinate 7,578 of JAEZJL010000051.1, forward strand.
CCGCGAGATCAGGGACGAGGTCGTATACGCACCCTCCAGGGCAAAATACAAGGTGTATATCATCGACGAGGTGCACATGCTTTCCACCGGGGCTTTCAACGCGCTGCTGAAAACCCTTGAAGAGCCCCCTGCCCACGTCGTTTTCATATTGGCTACGACAGAGCCGCACAAGCTGCCTGCCACAATACTTTCACGCTGTCAGAGGTTCGACTTCAGACGTATTTCCGCTGAGAGTATTGTAAAAAGGCTGGAAACGATAGCGGAGGCAAATTCCGTGAAAATCGACCCTGATGCGGCCAGGCTGGTCGCGAAAATGGCCGACGGCGCCCTCAGGGACGCCATAAGCCTGCTTGATCAGTGCATTTCGCTGGGCAGCGCGCATATTGCCTATGAGGATGTGCTTTCAGTCGTAGGAATAGTTAACGATACGTTTATGTCCGAAATGGCCGGCGATATATTGTCCAGGAACACCAGAGGCCTGCTTGAAAAGGTAAACCGCCTCGTTATGGACGGCAGGGACATATCGCATTTCATCTCCGACCTCGTCCACTACTGCAGAAACCTGCTCATCTGCAAGGCCGTGGCCAACCCCGGGGATGTCGTGGACGTCCCGCGTGACCTGCTCGATATCATGAAGGAACAGAGCAGGGACATCTCGCAGGAGGAAATCATAAGCATGATAAAAGAGCTGTCCGCGCTTGAAGCAGGTCTGAAGTGGGCTTCAAATCCGAGGATTATGCTGGAGGTCACGCTCCTTAAGCTGTGTGAGGACAGGCTTCCTGCAGACGGCAGTCTTGCCGGGAGGGTCGCCGCGCTTGAGAAAATGCTGACGGACGGTAATATAACCCGGACGGCGCCGGTGAAGGAAGCCCCTCCGGCCCGGCCGGCGCAGCATAAGACGGAGGAAGCGCATGCCGTAAATACCGCGGCTGCCGCAGCCAGGCCTGCAGCCGACGCGCCGAAGCCCTCCGCGGCTGTAAAATATATTGAAAACTGGGACGCGGTGCTGGCGCATCTGAAAAGCCTGGGCCGGATGACCGTGCATTCCTTCCTGATAGACACCAGGGCCGTAGAGCTGGAAGGCGGTTATCTGGGGGTGGTTTTCGGGAGCAGGAACAGCTTTGCCAAAACCACCATATCAAAAGCGGAGAATATAGAAGTAATTGAAAATGCGGCCTCCAAAATACTGGGGCGCGATATAAAGATAAAGTGCGTCGACGAGGGAAGCTTTGGCGGCGCTCCCGTCAGGAAGCCGGCGGCCGAACGCGACGAAATCGCGGAAAAGGCTCGCAGCCTGGCGGAGAAGGCGGGCATACCCTTTGAAATTATAGACGAGTAGGTTTTTTCTTGTATGCGGGCAGGAATTTGCTATATAATATTACCAGAATTATCTTGAGGAGGATATATCATGGCAAGAGGTGGTTTTCAAGGCTTCGGCGGCGGCAATATGGGCAATCTCATGAAGCAGGCCCAGAAGATGCAGAAGGATATGGAAAAAATGCAGGATGAGCTGAAGGAGAGATCGGTTGAGGCTACTGCCGGCGGCGGAGCAATCAAGGTCACAGTCACAGGCAAGAAGGAAATACAGGAAATAATCATAAATCCGGAGGTCGTTGACCCCGATGACGTCGAAATGCTCCAGGATCTGATAATGGCAGCCGTCAACGAGGCTTTGCGCAAGGCCGAGGAGATGGTCAATTCGGAAATGTCCAAAATAACAGGCGGTATGGGCGGCCTCGGAGGGCTTCTCTAAAAAGAAGGGAATCAGGAACATATGAGCTACTATGCCGCGCCTGTGGCCAAGCTGATCGAGGAGTTCGAGAAGCTTCCGGGAATAGGCCACAAAACAGCCCAGAGGCTCGCATTCCATGTGTTGAACCTCTCCTCGGCAAAGGCGGAAAATCTGGCGAACGCCATAAGGGACGCCAAGCTGAAGACAAGATACTGCTCCATATGCAGCAATCTCACCGAAAACGACCCGTGCAGCATTTGCAGCGGAAGCGCGAGGGACAGGACCATGTTCTGCGTGGTCGAGGACCCTAGGGATGTCGTTGCAATGGAGAGGATAAGAGAATTCAAAGGTCTTTATCACGTGCTTCACGGGGTGATTTCACCAATGGAGGGTATCGGCCCCGAGGATATAAAGATCAAGGAACTGCTGCACCGGCTGAAGGAGGGAGAAGTCCGTGAGGTCATACTCGCCACCAATCCCGATGTGGAGGGAGAAGCGACGGCCATGTACATATCCAAGCTTCTGAAGCCCCTGGGGATAAAGACAACCAGGATTGCGCACGGCATTCCCGTGGGCGGGGACCTCGAATATGCCGATGAGGTCACCCTTTCAAAAGCTCTTGAGGGCAGGCGCGAAATCTGATCCAATACCCTGCGGCATTCAAAACTTCAAGAATATCTTTTACAAAGGCCTGTCTTCGGACAGGTCTTTTGTATTGTAATTGATTATGTTAATTTTATCTTTAATAAAATTAATTTGTACATTTAATATTTTGATATTTATTTATATCCCCTCTTGACATTCAGTTCTAATGGGTTTAATATTAACAATAGATGAATTAATTTTATTAAATGTGTAATTAATAATATTAAATAATCTATTTAATTGCTTGAGAGGTGGTTATATGACAAGAGAAGTTTTGGGTAAATGCCCCGTATGCGGAGGCAATACAGAGGTAACGGGAATTAATTGCACGGAGTGCGGGACAAAAATCGAAGGGCACTTTCACATGTGCAAATTCTGCAGGCTCAACAATGATCAGAAGGCTTTTCTGGACGCTTTCATAAAATGCAGAGGCAACATAAAGGAAGTGGAAAAGGAGCTGGGTATCTCCTACCCCACCGTACGCAACAAGCTTGAGGATGTGGCGGGCGCCCTGGGATACAAGACAGAGCCCCAGCCGGAGGATCCGGCCAAGAAAAAGGAAATCCTGGATAAGCTGAACAATGGCGAGCTTTCGGTGGAAGAAGCACTGGAAATGCTCAAAGAAGAATGATTTGGATTGGGAGGATGAAAAGATATGTCGTTCAATGAAGAAAAGATGTTGATACTTAAGATGCTGCAGGAAGGCAAAATAAGCAGCGAGGAAGCAGCCAGGCTGCTCGAGGCGCTCGACGGCGCCCAGAGGCCGCCCGTCTCGGACGGTACGGCAGGCAGACAGCAAAGGCCGCAGGCCAACTACTATGACGAGGTTGCAAAGTTCAGGGAAAGAATAAGCGAGTGGAAGAAGGACTTTTCAAAAAACTACAGCCAGAAGGATTTCGACAGGATGGTCGACGATTTCAGCGCCAAGGCCGAGAAAGTAGGCAAAAATGTGGCCTCCGCGACCTTCGGCATCGTGGATAAAATCGCAGATTTTGTAGGCAGCGTCGTCGACACAGGCTCCTTCAACATTTTCGGGTCGTACAGCGCCGTAGAAAAGACATTTGAAGCCGCTGTTCAGGATGGCACGGATCTCGAGATCGAAGCGGCAAACGGCCAGATAGTCGTCAAAAAGCACCAGGAGCCCGGCATAATCATAAAATCCAAGGTACGCAGTCCTCAGAACAATGCCGAAGGCATCCTGCTGTTCAACAACAGTGAAAATGCGGTATCCCTGAAGCTGGCAAAGACCGAAGGTCTCCCGCTAAGCGTTTCACACGAGGTTTTTGTACCGGCCGTGAGGTTTAACAAGCTGAAGCTCGAAAGCAGAAACGGCAAAATAGTCGTCGAGGATACAGCGGCAAATGAGCTCGAATGTATTACCAAAAATTCAGCCGTGGACCTGATGGGCGTCACCGGCGATAAGGTCCTCGTCGATACGAAAAACGCCAAGGTCGTCCTGAACTATGTAATCGGCAGGGATATAAGCCTCAACACAAAGAACGCCCTCGTGGATGTTAAGAACCTCAAGGCGGAGAAGCTTGGAGCCTATACCACCAACGCGAGAATAATCATCGAGAATGTACAGAACCATGAAAATTCACCCGAGACCACATTGGAGCTCAGAACGAAAAACGGTGAAATAAAGGCCAACATAAATGACATGGAAGACAGGGCATATAAAATAAAAGCCCGCACGTCAAACGGCGGCATAAACCTGCTCGTACCCGGACTGCTCTACAGAAATCCCCCCAGTCAGGGCAGCTCATGGAAAAACATGGACGCAGAGACCGAGGGCTTTAACGAAGCCCCCCAGAAAATGACCATCTATGCGGAAACCTGCAACGCCTACATTGAAATTGTCAAGTAGTTCCCTGTTTTGAAAGGGTCAGCCTGAAAAGGCCGGCCCTTTTTTCTTTGCAGTATCTATGCTATAATGTGAACGGGACTGAGAATATTGGAAGTCCTCTTTTGATGCCAAAGCCGTCCGGACACCTTCAAAAGCTGCTGCGGAAGGTGCCCTTTTTACGCTGAGGCATTCCGTTCAAAAATTAATGTACGAGGTAATTTATGTTTGACAGGCTTGAAGCTGCAGAAAACAGGTATGACGAGATCAATCACAAGCTCAGCGACCCCCAGGTTCTATCGGACCAGGACGAATACAGGAAGCTCATGAAGGAGCACTCGGAGCTTGATGAGATAGTGGCGAAATTCCGTGAATACAAAAAGGTCAAAAACGATATGGCCGAGGCTTGGGAGCTCCTCAACGGCGCCCTGGAAAAGGATTTCCGGGAGCTGGTGCAGCAGGAATATGACGAGGCCAGGCAAAAACGTGAAGAGATCGAAAGGGCCTTGAAGCTGCTCCTGATCCCAAAGGACCCAAATGACGAAAGAAGCGTCATCGTCGAGATACGCGGTGGCGCGGGAGGCGAGGAAGCCGCGCTGTTTGCGGGAGTCCTGTTCCGGATGTATACCCGGTTCGCTGAGCGTATGCGCTGGAAGGCTGAGATTCTCGACGCCAATGAAACGGAAATAGGCGGCTTCAAGGAAGTGGTGTTCTCCATAGAAGCCAGAGGCGCCTACAGCAAACTGAAATACGAGAGCGGAGTCCACAGGGTGCAGCGCGTACCCTCCACCGAGTCAAGCGGCCGGATACATACCTCCACCGTCACAGTCGCTGTACTCCCAGAGGTTGAAGAGGTGGACGTGGAGGTGAACCCAAATGACCTGCAGATCGACACCTACAGAGCCTCCGGAGCGGGCGGCCAGCATATAAACAAGACTGATTCCGCCATCAGGATAACCCATTTGCCCTCCGGCATAGTCGTCACCTGCCAGGACCAGCGCTCTCAGTACAAAAACAAGGACAAGGCCATGAAGGTGCTCCGCGCTAAGCTTTACGAGATGGCGCAGCAGCAGCAGAGCTCGGAGGTGGCGCAGGCCCGCAAAAGCCAGGTAGGCACGGGCGACCGGAGCGAACGCATCAGGACGTACAATTTCCCGCAGGGAAGGGTCACCGACCACCGTATCGGCCTTACCCTGTACAAGATAGACGAAATCATAGACGGCGACATCGAGGAGCTTATCGATTCGCTCGTAACGGCGGATCAGTCCGAAAAGCTGGGCAGCGCACAGGATGATGAGGATTGACAGGTTATAATGAAAAAACTCCCTGAATACAATTATATGATTGTTTAATTTCAGGGGGCTTCCGTGAATCACTTATTGGCAGTTACATTGGTGGGATTCGTCTCCGGCATAACGGGCACCGGCATCGGAGGGCTTTCCGCCTTTTTCGTCTCCAAGGTCACAAACCGTCTGATGAGCTTCATACTCGAGTTCTCCGCCGGCCTGATGACGGCGGTCGTATGCTTTGAGCTCATTCCGGAGGCGTTCAAGCTGGGGGGTACGTTTTACACCTTTTCGGGCGTTATTTCCGGCATTATTGCCGTTGTCTGGATAGAGGACCGTATCAAAAAATCAAGTCTGCTGAAAAGCGGCAAAAATGACGGCCTGCTCCGCGCAGGCATACTCATGGCAATAGCGATCGCCCTGCACAATTTTCCCGAGGGCTTCGCCGTGGGCTCCGGCTTTGAAGCTTCCGCAAGCCTTGGCTTTACCATCACCGCGGTAATAATGATCCACGACATACCTGAAGGCCTTGCCATAGCGGTTCCCATGAGGGCAGGCGGGGTTTCAAAGCTCAAGGCCTTCGCCTATACCGTTCTTTCCGGCTTGCCGATGGGCTTCGGGGCCTTCCTGGGCGCGGCCCTGGGTGATATTTCCCAGCTCCTTGTGGCCGCCTGCCTTGGCTTCGCCGGAGGCGCCATGCTGTATATCGTATACGGTGAGCTGGTGCCCGAATCAAAACGGCTGTATCTGGGCAGGCTGTCGTCGCTGGGGAATGTTATCGGCATATTATGCGGCATAATAGTATCGATATATAATTGATTTTTCAGAGATATAGTATAAAATAGGGTAATAACAAACAAAGCCGGAGAGTAGAATTGAAAACCGAAATAATCAAAGTGGATATAAACGTCCCGGGCTGGGACAAGCAGCTGGATTACGCGGCCGGTGTGCTTAAAAGCGGCGGGCTGGTGGCTTTTCCTACCGAAACAGTATACGGGCTTGGCGCAAATGCGCTTGACGAAAAGGCCGTTGCAGGCATATTCTCCGCAAAGGGAAGACCTTCGGACAATCCTCTGATAGTGCACATTGCTGACCGGAAGGAGTTAGAAGACCTGACAGCTTTTGTCCCAGGCTGCGCCGGCCCACTCATAAGCGCCTTCTGGCCGGGACCCCTGACTCTTATTATGCCCAAAGCAGCCTCTGTATCAGATATCATCACGGCAGGCCTGGATACGGTTGCGGTAAGGATGCCCTCCCACCCTGTCGCCCTGGAGCTCATCAAAAAAGCAGGCGTCCCGGTTGCGGCTCCGAGCGCCAATGTGTCCGGCAGACCGAGCCCCACCCTGGCCTCTCATGTCATTGAGGACCTGGACGGAAGGGTTGACGTTATACTGGACGGCGGGAAGGTTGAGGTCGGACTGGAATCGACCGTGCTGGACATAACCCAGGCGGCGCCGATGATACTGAGACCGGGCGGAGTGACCTTCGAGCAGCTCGTCGGGCTCCTGGGCGACGTAAGCTTCGATCCCTCGCTGCTACCCGGCGGAAGGCTGGATGCTCCGCCAAAGGCTCCTGGCATGAAATACCGTCATTATGCGCCTAAAGCAAAGGTTGTCATAATCCAGGGCAGCTTTGAGAGCGTCGTAGCAAAAATAAACGATCTGGCCCGGCAGAACGAGGAAAGCGGTATCAAGACGGGCATCCTCGCCACCGACGAGTCCCTGGCCCTATACCGCGCCGGGAGAGCGATATCCATGGGCAGCAGAAAGAGCCCTGCCACCATCGCGGCAAACCTTTTTGAATCGCTCAGGTTTTTCGACACCACGGATATTCAAATAATAATCGCCGAGGCGATAGACGGCGACGGTATCGGCATGGCTGTCATGAACAGGCTGAAAAAAGCGGCGGGCCATGATATCATAAAGGTCTGAAAGCATATATTTGAAAGGTGGTCGCCTTTGAAAAGGATTCTTTTCGTATGTACGGGCAACACGTGCCGCAGCCCAATGGCCGAGGGCTTTCTCAGGTCCCTGCTGGAAAAAGAGCCGGCCCTGTCCGCCCGGTACTGCGCCGCATCAGCCGGAATTTCGGCTTTTGGCGGCGATACCGCAAGCAGTGAGGCGGCGGGCGCCATGCAGGCGGACTGGGGCATAGACATATCAGGCCACTGTTCAACCGTCCTGAGTAAGGAACATATTGAGGATTCCTTTCTCATACTGACAATGACGCGAAGCCATAGGGACAATATAATATCGTATTATCCCGGTGCGGCAAATAAAACTTTCACACTGATGGAATATACCGGAGAAAAAAAAGCGGACCCTTCTATGGAGCAGTACGACTATTCCCTGGATATTCCCGACCCGTACGGCAGGCCGCTCCGGTATTACAGGCAGTGTGCGGACGTAATAAGGCAGGCCGTGGAAAGGCTTGTCGAAAAACTTAAAAAAAGTCTGTGATTCTTTGACTTTGTCATACCAATACTATAAAATAAATATAGCAAAAGGGACATTGAGTTGCCCCTTTGCATAAAAGTGCAAGAAGCCTTGATAATACGGTCTTTTTGCGCAATACGGAAAGGACGATTTGATGCTTGTTATTGGAAGCGACCACGCGGGCTTCGAGCTGAAGGCCGAGGTTGTTAAATATCTCACCGGAAATAACATTCCCTTCAAGGATCTCGGCACCTGCGACGGCTCTGTTTCGGTAGATTACCCCGATTTCGGCCTTGCGGTCGCAGAAGCCGTAAGCAGCGGCGAATACGAAAAAGGCCTAATCATCTGCGGTACCGGAATAGGCATCTCCATCTCGGCCAACAAGGTTCCCGGCATACGGGCCGCCCTGTGCACCGACAGCTACATGGCGCGGATGAGCAGGGAGCACAATGACGCCAATATCCTGGCGCTGGGCTACAGGGTGATCGGCAAGGGCCTGGCAATAGAAATACTTGACACCTGGCTGAAAACCTCTTTTCTCGGAGGCAGGCATAAGACCAGGGTCGATAAGATAACCGCCATTGAAACCAAGTATTCAAAAATTAAATGATAAACGGAGGTCTGATTTATGGAAAAGGTTTTTATATTCGATCATCCCCTTATACAGCACAAAATCTCGCTTCTCAGGGATAAAAACACCAGCACGAAGGAATTCAGGGAGCTGGTAGCCGAAATAGCAATGCTGATGGGTTATGAAGTAACCAGGAATATGCCTTTGAAGGAAGTTGAAATAGAGACGCCCGTCGGAATAGCAAAAACGAAGGTCATATCCGGCAAAAAGCTCGGTATCGTTCCCATACTCAGGGCCGGGCTCGGCATGGTGGACGGAATGCTGAACCTGCTCCCCATGGCCAAGGTCGGGCATATCGGGCTGTACCGCGACCCAGAGACCCTCGAGCCCGTGGAGTATTACTGCAAGCTGCCGGTGGACGCCGTCGAAAGGGATATCGTAGTGCTTGACCCGATGCTGGCGACCGGGGGCTCCGCTTCAGCGGCAATTGGGTTTATAAAGGACAAGGGCGTCAGCAATATTAAACTGATGTGCCTTATAGCCGCAAAGTCCGGCATAGAAAGAATAAACAGAGATCACCCCGACGTTGAAATCTACTGTGCTTCCGTTGACGAAAAGCTGAATGACCACGGCTACATTATTCCCGGTCTCGGAGACGCCGGAGACAGGCTGTTCGGGACGAAGTAAAAAAGGGGGCTTCCTTATGAGACCTGATTGGGACGAATATTTCATGGATATCGTCGACCTCATCAAGACAAGGTCCACCTGCACCAGGCGCCAGGTCGGAGCGATCATTGTGAAGGACAAGCGTATTCTTGCCACCGGGTACAACGGAGCGCCCGTGGGCTGCAAGCACTGCACCGAGGTGGGCTGCCTCAGGGAAAAGCTTAACATACCTTCCGGCCAGAGACACGAGCTCTGCAGGGCCATTCATGCCGAACAGAACGCCATTGTCCAGGCGGCTTACTCAGGGACCAGTGTTAAGGACGGCACGCTTTACGTGACCAATCAGCCCTGTGTCCTCTGTGCTAAAATGGCTATCAATGCCGGCATAAAAAAAATCGTATTCAAGGGCGACTACCCCGACGAGCTGGCCATGGACATGCTCAAGGAGGCGAGCATCAGGGTCGTCAGACTTTAAGGTTATTTTAAGGACTTTTGGGTGAAACTTGTTGTATACTCTTTTTATACATAAGATGCTTGAGAAGGTGTAAATAGGTTTTATTTTATGTTTGAATATTTGATTACGTTTGTGCTTTCATTTATAATAGCCTTTTCCGCCACGCCCATAGCAAAGCGGCTTGCCATTAAGGTAGGCGCGGTGGACGTGCCCAAGGACGACCGGCGGATGCACAAGAAGCCGATTGCTCTTATGGGCGGAGTGGCTATTATAGCAGGCTTTTTTATATCGGTATTGTTTGACTCGCTTACATCCTCAAAGGTTTTTTCACCTGGGAGAGAGCTTCTCGGTCTGATGACGGGAGCGGTCATAATATCGTTCATGGGTATCCTGGACGACATCAGGACGCTCAATTCAAAGGTCAAGCTCATATTCCAGATAGCCGCAGCGCTGGCGGTTGTCCTGATATCCGATACGAGAATAATGATGATCTCAAACCCTTTCGTCGGCTCGGGAATATCATTCCTCAGCCCCGAGATTTCGTACCCTCTCACGATACTCTGGATAGTGGGCATAACCAATGCGATAAACCTTATCGACGGACTTGACGGACTGGCGGCCGGAGTGGCCTCCATATCCTCTCTTTCGTTGTTCTTTGTCTCGATTTTAAGACCGGACGCCCTGAATCCGGCGCTCACCGTCTATACCGCGGTCATAACGGCCGCTCTTGCCGGCTCGACCCTGGGCTTCCTGCCCTTCAACTTCAACCCGGCTAAAATATTTATGGGCGAAACCGGCTCGGCCTTTCTCGGCTTCACCCTGGGGGTAATTTCGATCCAGGGCACGTTGAAATCCTATGCCGCCATATCCATCACCATACCGCTTCTGGTCCTTGGCCTCCCCCTGTTTGACACGATATTCGCGATCATACGGCGGGTGCTTCAGGGTAAATCCATCATGCAGGCGGACAGGGGCCATCTGCATCACAGGCTTATAGACATGGGCCTTAGCCAGAGACAGTCCGTGGTCATTATGTATACGGCCAGCGCCGCTCTCGGTCTGTGCGCCATAGTCCTGGCCGACAGGGGCGCATTGAGCGCCATCATACTGCTGCTGTCGGTTTCAATATTCGTCATCGGGGGAGCCAGATACATGAGCGACCTGGGCGTCAGCCGCGAAGAGGATGAAGACGAAAATCAGGGCAGCGGCGAAAGCGGAGAGCAGGAGTCTGACAAACCTGATAAAGCCGCTGTTGAGCCGGCTCCCGCAATAAAAAATCCTGCAAAAGGGGCAGCAAAATGAAAAAACTCAAGGTAATGACCGTCTTCGGAACCAGGCCGGACGCCGTTAAAATGGCGCCGCTGGTCAAGGAGCTTGAAAAAAATGCCCGTATAGACTCCAGAATCTGTGTAACCGCCCAGCATCGCCAGATGCTGGACCAGGTGCTGCGCATATTTGATATAACGCCTCATTACGATCTGAATATAATGCAGGAAAGGCAGACGCTGGAGCAGATAACCGCCAGAGTGCTGGACGGCCTGTCCGGTGTGTTTGACAGTGAAAAGCCTGACGTGGTGCTGGTGCACGGGGATACCACCACCTGTTTTGTGGCCGCATTGACCGCATTCTACAGGAAGATTCCAGTCGGCCATGTGGAAGCCGGCCTCAGGACCTTCGACAAATATTCTCCCTGGCCCGAGGAGATGAACAGGAAGCTTGCCGGAACCCTGGCAGAATATCACTTCGCTCCCACAGAGGCCAACAGGACCAATCTTCTCAACGAAAACATAAGCATCGATAAAATATACGTCACCGGCAACACCGTCATAGATGCACTCAAAACGACGGTGACAAAGGATTATGTCTTTGAAGACAAAACGCTCAAAGAATTGGACTTCACCGGAAAACGGATTCTGGCCGTAACAGCCCACCGCCGTGAAAACCTCGGGAAGCCGCTGGAAAACATATGTAAGGCGTTGAAGGATATAGCCATAAATTATCCGGATGTAGAAATCGTATATGCGGTACACCTTAACCCGGCTGTCAGGGAAACCGCCTGGGCCGTGCTCGGAGGGCAGGAGCGCGTCCGCCTCATCGACCCCCTGGGCGTCCAGGACATGCACAATCTCATGGGCAGGTCATACCTCGTGCTTACTGATTCAGGCGGTCTTCAAGAGGAGGCCCCTTCGCTCGGCAAGCCGGTGCTGGTCCTGAGAAACGAGACCGAAAGGCCCGAGGCCGTACAGGCAGGGACGGTCAAGCTGGCGGGGACCGAAAGTGATAAGATATATGAGCTGGCCGCGCAACTGCTGGATGACCCGGCCGAATACGGAAGGATGGCCAGGGCTGTGAACCCTTACGGAGACGGCCTGGCGTCGGAGCGCATCGTACAGGCTCTGCTGTACGAATTCGGCTTCACAAGGGATTACCCAACGGAATTCAAATAAGTCTTGGAGAATCCGGCAGGGGGCAAACGCCCCCCCGTTTTTTATGCCTCCGGTTCGGCAGAACATCGATTTTAAAAACATTGAGCCGCTTTCAGGCGGTGCTTAGGACGAGCAAATTATTTGTCTTAAAATTTATATTTAAGTTTTGATGAATCAAGCTCACACCAGTATATTATCACGACATTTTATGAATGTTTTTACACAATCGTCAATATCTTGTTTCGTCGTCTGCCAAGAGCACACACTTATCCTGATCACAGGCTTGTTATTCCATATTGCTCCTCCACACCAGCATTTCCCACTCGATTGTATATTTTTTAGAGTGCATCTCGTTTTTTCATCCGTTTCGCAGTATATGAGAATTTGATTAAATACAACTTCGTTTAGGATAGTAAATCCATTTTTCTGTAATTCATCTGCAAAGTATATTGCATGATCACATAGGCTGTCAACAAGTTCACCAATGCCGTTCCGTCCTAAATACTTCAGTATCGCCCATAGCTCAATACTTCTGGCACGTCTTGACATCTCAGGTGTATAAAGCATTCCATCCCGGCTTTCACTGTATTGAATATAGGAGCCTGTAGCTTGCATGGTCCTTACAAGAGCTGAACGGTTTTTACAAAGTACAATTCCGCAATCGTATGGTGCATTAAGAGTTTTATGTGCATCTACAGACCATGAGTCAGCCTCTTCAAAGCCCTTTATCAAATGATATCTGTTCCTGGAGGCTGCAGCCCAAAGACCAAAAGCTCCATCTACATGAACCCAGGCACCAGCCCTGTCTGCGATTTCACACAACTGATCTAAAGGATCGAATGCTCCACTGTTTACATTACCTGCCTGAACAATCAGCAAGGTATTTTGATCAAGCAGTGGTAGTTTATCAAAAGATATCCGACCTTGTTCATCAACAGGAGCAAGCTGTACACGATCTTTCCCAAGTCCCAGCAATGCTAATGCTTTAAATACTGATGAATGGGCTTGCTCACTAAGCACTACCCTTATCGAAGGGGCTCCAAACAGTCCTTGTTCATTTACATTCCAGTTCTGTTTTAATAGAAGTTCATTACGTGCAGCGGCAAGAGCACAAATAATTGCAGTGGATGAACCGCTCACAAAACCTGCAGCAGTTCCATGCGGCAAACCCAGCAATTCTACCATCCATTTTTCACATACTTCCTCCAATTTTGCAGCAATCGGTGACAAAACAAATAAAGCACTATTTTGATCCCATGTGTCTGACATCCACTTTGCTGCCAGTGAGATGGGAAAAGCCCCTCCACATACAAAGCCGAAATACCTTCCGCTATTTTGAGAAACAGCTGCATCTGTGCCGTATGTATTCAACAAGTCAAGTACTGCGGATGGAGAGCATAAATTCTCAGGCAGCGGTTCATCAAAAATTTTTAGCCTCGATATCGCTGTGTCCGACGGAAAGACATCTCTTTCTTGTAGCTGATCAATGTATTCATATGAGAATTTTTTCGCTTGTTCAAACAATTCTTTCGTTACGAATTGATGTTTTAGTTCACTTTGCATATTGATTCTTTGCATAATATTCCTACCGCCTTATAAAAATTGTGTGATAATACCATATTATGCCTTGACATTGTATCACTGTCAAGGCATAATTGTATGTATTACAATTTGGGAGCAATGAACATGTGGGATTTAAAGATAATTGATACCGATAAATCTATATATATTGCCATTGCTGATGCTATTGAGCGTGACATCCGTCTTGGGATACTAAATGCTGGTGATAAAATGCCAACACACAGAGCTCTGGCAAAAACAGTAGGAGTTAACGTAACTACAATAACCAGGGCTTATCAGGAAGCAGAAAAACGCGGTCTGGTTACTTCAACCATCGGGCGCGGGACATTTATTACATCTGATTTAGGTAAAAATTCATCGCTTATCAACACAGCTAATAACGAGAAAAAACTGATTGAGATGGGTCTGGTTTTACCCCTTTCATCTATGGAACCTGATATCAGATCCCTGATAAGCAATATACTGCGTAAGAATGATATTAATTCATTTATGACATATACACTGCCGCAGGGACTTTATAAACACAGGGAAACAGGCAGTAGATGGATGAAGCAATTTGGTGTTTATGCGGATCCGGAGAATATAATCATAACAGCCGGCGCACAGCATGCATTGAATTGTATCCTTTCTTCCGTATTTCAGTTAGGGGACTGTATCGCTGTGGGCTGTCTGACCTATCCGGGTATAAAAACAGCTTCAAAGCGCTGCGGTATCCATCTTGAAGGAATACAGACGGATAGCGAGGGTATAATCCCGCAAGAATTGAAGACAGCTTGCAATCGAAATGAAATCAGAGGAATATATGCTGTTTCAGCGATGCAGAATCCAACGAACTCCGCCATGTCTGAACAAAGAAGGATTGAGCTTGCAGAAATAGTAGAAGAATACAACCTTATACTAATTGAAGATGATTTGTATAGTTTTCTGTCAACTGGTGAATCTCATACCTTAACACAGCTGATACCTGAACACAGCATATATATTTCCAGTATTTCGAAAGCATTTTATGCAGGTCTGAGAATCTCTTTCACAGCCGCACCGAGAAGATTTTGCAGTAGAATCTCACAAGCAGTAGTCGATACCATTTGGATGGCTCCTGCGCTGAATGCTGAAATTGCATGTGAATGTATTAACTGTGGATTGGCAGATAAAATAATAGAGCTCAAACGGGTAGAAATCAGAAAACGTGCACAATTAATGGAAGAAAAATTAGGCGTTTATGACCTATGTTATGCACAAAACAGTATGTTTGCTTGGCTTAAGCTTCCGGATTACTGGAGCAGCAGCTCTCTATTTGAAAAAGCAGCAGAGGAAAATGGTCTTCATGTCATATCATCCGATAAGTTTACGGTGGGCAGTTTTATTCCTCCCAATTATGTACGTCTCTCTCTAACTGGAACTGACAGTATAACTGAATTCGAATATGGCTTGCACGTTGTTTCAAAGTTGCTTAGTCACGAAATAGGATCAGCTGCAGGAATTTTATAAGCAGAAACACTATTTTGATCGCAGATGTTCTTTATCCCTTTCATCAATGCGCTGGGCCAAAAGAGCAAAACCAGCGGAGATGTCGGATAAGGTTGCAACCACACGTAAAGAGAGACGCTATCCCTTACTGGACAACGCCTCTCTATTATTTTCCGTATCGGTTTAGGGTATGGTTCAATAAGTTTCTCTATTAAACCGCGCCTTTCGCTCCGTATTTTTAAGATTTTCGGCTGTTTACCGCACCGCTCCGGGGACTGCATCTTCCGGTACCGCGCCCTGAGCGGCGCCCTCGACCGGTATGTTCTGCGAAACTCCCGACTCCGACTTGTCAAACATTTCATTCAGGACCGCGATATCCACTCTTCTGTTCTGTGC
>JAEZJL010000090.1 GCA_023415815.1 Bacillota bacterium
CGGCAGGATCGCGGAGGCCTTTTTGAAAAACAACGGCCTGCCGGAGGCCCATCTGGAAGCAAAAAGAGAAATGCTCCGGGAAATTTACAACAGGAATGGGATCGTGCTCAATGAAAATGTCCTGACAATCGGCTTTGCGCGAAGGGCTGCGCCTTACAAACGGAGCGGCCTGATATTCAGGGACGGGGAAGTGATCGAGCCCATGCTCAAAGGCGGAAAGCTTCAGATTATTTTCTCGGGCAAGGCACATCCCAACGACCTGGCAGGCAAGGAGATCATCGCAGGCCTGTATGAGATGTCGCGCCTGTATCCGGACAGCGTCATATTCCTTCAGAATTACGATATGAAAATAGGGAAGCTTCTTACCCGCGGCTGCGACATCTGGCTCAATAACCCGGTAAGGCCGATGGAGGCGAGCGGCACCTCCGGAATGAAGGCAGCGATGAACGGAGTGCTGAATCTGAGCGTGCTGGACGGCTGGTGGCCGGAAGGGTGCGTCCACGGCGTGAACGGCTGGCAGATAGGCGACGGGTACGAGGGCGGGGACTGCGACCGGGTCGACGCCGAAGCGCTGTACAGGGTGCTGATACATGAAGCCATGCCCATATTCTATAATAATAAAGAAAAATGGGCCGAAATGATGAGGGCAAGCATTGAAATGTCACAATGGAGATTTTCTGCGGCAAGGATGATGGAGGAATACTACGGGCTGATGTATACATGGCGGGAAGGGGTTCCGGAAGCGGCTGCCTGCTGTGAAGAATGACGCGTTGGCCCGGCAAGGGTGGTGAAAGTGTGTTGAGAGTATTAAAAATAAATAAAATCGGACTTGCTGTAATATTGTCTGTTGCGCTTATTGCGGCGGTTATAGCCGCATTGGCTGTATTCAGGCCTTTTTCAGAGCCCTCCCTGTCTGTTAAAGAGGGAAAAACCGAAACGGCGGCTCCCGATACTGCCGGAAAAACCTCCGGCACGGGCACGGCGGCCCAAACAGGCGAAGCGGAAAATATAGTCAGAAACGGCGACACCATTATAATAGAGGCGGGTGCGGATGCGATCGAGGTACAGGTGTGCAAGGACAATATCCTTAAGGTGCACTACATGCCGGAGAGAAAGTCCGGCTCCCCTACGGTTGTTACAGGGACTGCGGAGTGGGAGGCGGCAGGCGCGGAAATCGACGTCGCATCGGACCCCATGGTCATAACGACCGACAAAATGGCGGTAAAAATAAATAAAAAACCGTACAGGCTGTCGGTCTACAGCTCTGCGGGGGAGCTGCTTATAGAGGAGAAAAGCCTGCCGGAAGATACGGAGGGCTCGCACGGGAAGCTGCCTGGCGGGTTGTATCAGGGTGGAGTCAGCTTCAGTCACAGGGATGGCGATAAATACTACGGTATTTACGGATACAAGGCGACGCAGCAGTCCTCCAACCGGCTTCTAAGAAGCAAGGGGGGCGCTGTGAGCGCAGGCACGCAGGGAGGCTGCGGAGCTCCTCTTATCTGGAGCACCGCGGGCTATGGGGTACTGGTGGATTCAGACGGAGGCAAATTCAACATCGACGGCTCCGGACTGGAGTTTGCGGAAGGCTCAAGACCTGATACCGAGTATTACATCATGGTCGGAAAGCCTGCGGAAATCCTTGAATCGGTAGCAGACATAAGCGGCAGGCCGCCGATGTTTCCAAAGTGGGCTATGGGCTTTACCAACAGCGAGTGGGGCATAGATCAAAAGGAACTTCTTGGTATAGTGGATACCTACCGCGCAAAGAGCATACCTATTGATAATTACACGCTGGACTTCGACTGGAAGGCATGGGGAGAGGACAATTACGGCGAATGGGTATGGAACGGTGAAAAATTTCCGGACGGCGCTTCGGGAAAGCTGAAGGCTGTGCTGGATTCAAAGGGAATCAAGCTGACGGGGATACTGAAGCCGAGGATACACGTTGACACCGTTCAGGGCAAATACGCCTCGGAGAACGGCTTTTGGATTAAGGAAGGCTATTCCTACAAGGACTACTTCTCAAATAAAAAGGTGAGCAATCTCAATTTTGCCGTACCCGGGTGCAGGGAATGGTTCTGGGAGCATTTGAAGGGCGCTTTCGACACGGGAATCGTCGGCTTCTGGAACGACGAGGCGGACGAGGGCTATGACAACCTGCAGTTCATGAACATGCAGCGGGCTTTGTATGAGGGCCAGCGAAGCTACACGGACAAAAGGGTGTGGTCGATCAACAGGAATTTCTACCTGGGCGCGCAGCGGTATGCCTATGCGCTGTGGTCAGGAGACATAGCCTCAGGCTTTTATTCGATGGAGAAGCAGTTCGAGAGAATGCTTTCGGCTGTGAATTTGGGTCAGGTAAAATGGGGAATGGATACCGGGGGCTTCCTGAGCGATCCCTCTCCCGAGAACTATGCCCGCTGGATGCAATTCAGCGCCTTTGTACCGGTTTTCAGGGTGCACGGCTCGCAGAACCTCCAGCGTCAGCCGTGGGTCTTCGGGGAACAGGCCGAGAAGGTCGCGGCTGCTGCAATAAAGCTCAGGTACAAGCTGATACCCTACATATATTCTTACGAAAGAAAGGCTTATGAGACAGGGATAGGCCTGGTGAAGCCCCTTCTTTTCGACTATCCGGAGGACGAAAATACCGCCAACCTGGTGGATTCGTGGATGTTCGGAGACTATATGCTCGTATCGCCCGTGGTTTACGAGGGCCAGACGCTGAAGGACATTTACCTTCCCGCGGGGGAGTGGATAGACTACTTCAGGGGCGACACCTACGACGGAGGCCGGACGTTAAGCTACCCGATAGACGATAAGACCTGGAAGGATATCCCCTTATTCATTAAAAAAGGTGCGATAATACCGTCGCAGCCGGTTATGAACTACGTGGGGGAAAAGCCTGTAACAGGCATAGATATAGATGTATTCCCCGATACCGTGCAAACGGAGTTCAAATATTATGACGACGACGGAGAAACCTATGACTATGAAAACGGGGCCTATTTTATCCAGAACATGAGCGTCCTGGATAAAGGCGGCGAGGGCGTCAGCTTTGTTATAAGCGGGAAGGATGGCGGCTTTACCCCCGTGCTCAGGTACTACAC
>JAEZJL010000124.1 GCA_023415815.1 Bacillota bacterium
TTTCAACCATTCTCACCGCGATGGCAAGTGCCTGCTCGCGGGTGGCGCTGGCGAAATGCTGCGCCTCCTCGGCGGGCGTCGTCGCGCGGGGACTGAACATGTTATTGCCCGTGCCGTTTATGATACCGTTTGCCGCCATGAAGTACACGCTATCCTTCGCCCAGGACGAAATCTTTGCATCGTCTGCAAAAGCTGCGGGCTTCGTATAGGGAAGCGTGAACTGGCTGTCGGTTCCGATGGTCCAGCCCGCGAGAGACACTTTTTTGAATACGCGGGTCAGCATCGCCGCCGCCTGCTCGCGGTTCAGAAGGTCGTTGGGCGCAAACGTCGTCGCGCTTGTACCTGTCGTGATACCGACGTTATAAGCCTTAAGCGCTTCAACATCCTTCGTGTCGGTAAACGGATTGTTTACGGCGGGGATGGCTTTGGCGCCGGAGAGGTTTTCAAATACCTTTACAGATATCGCCGCAAATTCGGCACGGGTAACAGGCTTCGTCAAATCGGCGCCGCTGAGGGAGTCGGGGATAAGACCAAGCTCGCCGGCTTTATCAATTTCGGTCTTTGCCCATTCGGAAGTTATCGTTTCAAGTTCGCCTTTCTCAAAAGCACGGACAGGACGTACGAAATAGAGATTCACTTTGTCGTAATAGCCCCATTCGCTTAGGGTTTCGTTCTCATTAAAATCCCACGTCACCGATTGATAATCCTTATCCTCGGAAGATGACCAGTAAAAAACCTCCTTTCCAAGCTTGAGATTACCGATTGGGTTTCTGTTTGAATAAATCAGGTGAAGCTCTTCCTGACTCGGCAGGAACCAGTCATCATACGCTACACCTTTGACCGTGATGGAATAATCCGAGCACGCTTTTGCGGCGGGGGCGTTCGCGTCAGCAGCAAGTATCGCTGCGGTATTTGCTTTTCCTGTGCCGAGTTCTCTTGAAGTCGTTCCCAGAGCAATTTCTTTATAGGCTTCCGAAGACCAGGCAAGTTTTTCCGGCAAATCAGTAGGAGCGGCCTCAAGATACTTCCATCCGGGGTATTTGTCCGCTGTATCAACATAAATGATGTACCCGCCGGCGGGGCCGAGCTGCCCAACCTGGTAGACTTTTTCTTGAGCCGCCAGGGCGGTCATTGGCATAAGGGACAAACACGTCAGCAGCGCCAACGCGAGGCTAAGAATTCCTTTTTTCATTTTGAGATCCCTCCAGTATATTTAATTTTTGTTTAATTCCGGCATGTTGATATCTGCGGTATACGTCTTTCCCGCTTTCAGGGCGGCGCTGACGGGGTAAGTTGCTTCGCTATTGGAGGTATTCACGGTATCGATAATCACCGGGTTTACTCCGTCTGTCAGCGTGAAGCTGCCTTTGACCGGCCCGGGGACCGGCGGCCCCAGGGTTACGGCAAATTCTGATGTGGATGGACTGCTCACGTTCTTTAGTACAAGGTTCGGTACGTTGATGATCATGTATCCTATTGTAAAAAAGAACCATATATCATACAATTACATCGATGTGAGGATTCAAAATATATTTTTTAACTTATGAATACCGATGTGAGGATTTGTGAGGGGGCGTATGATGATATCTCAGGAATTTCAGACAGATAAATTGGTGCCGATCGATCTCCCGGAAATCTGTGCTCCGCGTTTGGAGCTGCTGAGCAAATTCGATAAAGCCTCAAGAAAAAGATATCTTTACATAAGCGCCCCCGCCGGCTGCGGGAAAACCGTATCGACTCTTTTGTGGATACGGAAAACAGGTTATAAAATTATTTGGCTTGGGCTTGACATCTATGACAATACGCTGGCCGCGTTTTACCGTTTTTTTTGCACGGCGCTCTTTTCCGTGATCCCGCAGGAGGAAAGTCTGGCAAAGATCGTCAAAGATACGGCTTTTAACGCTTCGCCGGTTGAGTATACCATCGAGGTGTTGTCGCGGCTTTCCTTCGACGGCTGCGACTATGCCCTGGTTTTCGATGACTTCCATCATATTACCAATGAAGAGATCGTAAAATCCCTGCTCTACGTGATAAAGCGGCTTCCTTTTTCCGTAAAAGTGCTGATATTAAGCCGCCTTCCGCTGCCGCAGGCCTTCTCGCCGCTGGCGGACAGCGGCAAAATTGCTTTTATCGGCGCTCCTGAGCTGGCCTTCAAAAGCGATGAAATACGCAGTCATTTTGCAAGCTTCGGACGGTTTATTACCACGAAGGAAGCCGATGGTGCTTTTAGTATCACCGAGGGCTGGGCCATTGCCGTCAGCGCCCTGGTCCTGAGCGGAAATATCGCGGCTGATGAGAAATTTAAAAGCAACCCGCTTGGAAAATATATTAAAACACAGATATGGGATAAAATCGATGAGGGCTTGCGGCGCTTTATGCTGCAGACTTCTATTGTCGATGAGCTCTCCGCAGAGCTCTGCGAGCAAATCACGAAAAATCCCAAAAGTTCGCAGATTCTTGAAATGCTGTGCAGCGAAAACATGTTTATCAGCCGTCAGAACGGCGTATATCGGTACCACCATCTGTTTTTGGATTTCCTGCGGGGGGAGGCGGCGGCAGAAGCCGCAGAGCATAAAGTCTTATATCAAAGGGCGGCAAATTATTACTCCAATGCGGGGGACCATTTTAGCGCGCTCCGCTATTACATAATGTGCGGCGACAGCAAGGGGGCCGCCGTCGCTCTGCATAATTTTATGATATTCAGCGGGCAGTCAAGCTCGGAAATGTCAAAAATCTCTTTCATACACGAGCTCCCGGCCGATTTTCTGGAGAAAAATCCTTTTTTATATGTTGGCTGTGCCTGGTGGGCGCTCTTATTCAGCGACGCCAAAAATTTATTTTTTTATTTGGACAGGCTTTATGAGCGAATTCGCGATATCACCAGCGAGTATAAAGCATTTTTAGAAAGTGCTCTTTTGCTGTTTACCGTTGACCCCCGGTATTCATTTGCGGAGCAGATGGCTAAATTTCAAACCGGTATCGTCCTTGAGGTCGAGAATCAAAATATCCCAAAATCACTCAACCACAACTTGCCCTATTTCCATAGGACCTACCGGGATTATTCTCATTACGCCCTTAACACGGAGGCGCATTTTGCCGAGTTCCGCCATGTTTTTTTCGCGCTTCTCGGGGTTGACTATGCTCTAATCGAATCGGGCGTCAAATCAGGGCTTCTATATGAAAAAAATCTTTTAAAGGACGCGCTTGCGCTTATGGAGCCGAATCCGGTTACGGATTCCCCCGAACTCGTATTTTTGTCAAAAATGCAGATCGCGTTCATATTATATGCCATGGGCAAGGTAGACGAGGAGGCGCGGTGCAGAGATGAGATAAAATCCTTTTTGGAAAAGGGAAGACTTTTGTATTTAATGCCCGTCTTTTCAGCCTATGAAACAAAGCTCAACCTGATGAACGGCAATAAGGCGGCGGCTGTGTCATGGCTTGACAGCTATTTTGTAACCGAATCGCAGAGCCCGCAGCTGCATAAAATCTTTCTGCACTTTACGACCGTGAGGGCCTATATCGTTTTGGGGGAATTTGAAAAAGCTCAGAAGTTATGTGTGGAACTCGGGAAACTGTCCAAGGATTTTTACAGGCTCCTCGACTTAACCGAAGCTTCGGTATTATTGGCTGTTTTAATGTGGTTGACCGGCAAAAAACAAGAAGCGTCCGCGCTGCTTCAAACCACACTGGCCGATATGGAGCCCTATCATTTTGTCAGAGTGTTCGCGGACGAGGGAAAGACGATTTTGCCTGTTATGAAAAAGCTTTTAAAAAAGGCGGATAAGAAGGATGAGCCGTGCATGCCCGGCTTCAGGTATTTGCAGGAGGTGTATCTGGCAGCCTATGAGCAGTCAAAGCGTTATAAGGGCATTGCGTGTACCGCCGGGCTAAAACCTGTCCGGCTTTCCAGACAACAAAAATATGTGCTGGAGCTTTTGGCAAAAGGTTATAAAAACGCTGAGATTGTGGAATTGACCGGACTCTCCCTCAACACAATCCGGGCTCATACAAAGGTAGCCTATCAAAAGCTGGAAGTAAACAACGCAATGGACGCCATCCTCCGCGCCAGAGAATTGGGACTGATTAACCAGTAATTCTTATGCAAATTGCAAGCGGCTAAACAATGGATACAACCAGATTTACCCATACTATTTTGGAGGTTGCATCTCCATCCGCTTTTATCATCAGCTCTCTGGCGATGGTACCAATCGCCGGATAGCATTTGCCATCCTTGTCGGCACGGTCGGCAATAAAGTGTTGGAAGGCAGCAGCCAGGTCTATAAGGAGGCTCAGCGGAACTTCAATGAGATATTGTACCTGTGGGTGATAACACTTAATAATTGCCCTATTATTACAAACACGGGTAAGTTATGCTGAAAAGCATCGGATATTCCAACAATAAAAAACATATTGATATATCCGGGACTATTTGCGAAAGCGAACCCGCTTAAGCCTTTGACGAATTACGGTTAATACCGGGGGACAAGGGGACAGGTACCTCGTCCCTCCTCCGGGACGAGGTACCTGTCCCCTTGTCCTTTCCGCTGCAGAGGAACGACAAAAAAGAGTCCGCCCGGCTCCTGAAAACCGGACAAATTTTCCTTGCAAATATGGAATGCAATGGTATAATCATCGTAGGGGAAAATTGAAAAGTTGCCGTGACCCCCAGGTGCTGTAACACCTGGAGGCCCATGAAGGTAGGGGCACTACCCACACGTACGGACATAGTCCGCCACAGCAACATTTGTATTATACTTGATTTTTAACTATAATGCAATTACGCGAGTGCGTGTAGGAGTCATACCTATACGCGCTTTTTAATTTTCCCCCAC
>JAEZJL010000149.1 GCA_023415815.1 Bacillota bacterium
CACCGGATTTCTCCTTTGACCACTACAGGATGTCCTCCTATGGTCTTATGCGGTATTAGCACAAGTTTCCCTGTGTTATCCCCCTGTGAAAGGTAGGTTGCCCACGCGTTACTCACCCGTCCGCCACTAAGATTACATTGCTGCAATCTCCGTTCGACTTGCATGTGTTAGGCACGCCGCCAGCGTTCGTCCTGAGCCAGGATCAAACTCTCTATTTAAAGTTTAAACTTATCTAGAGAGCCTTTTCGGCTCTTTACTATTTACTGACTTTTAAGTTCGCAAGTTATCTGCAATTGGCTTCGCCAATTGTCAGACCCTCTTGAAATCAACGAGTTCATTTTGGATTTTTGCCTCAGCATATTTTTATGCTTAAGCAGCAATCCGTTCATTTACACTGTTTACTTTTCAAGGTCCACTGGATCGCCTTAAGCCTCGCTTTTCCTTCATCGCCCGCTTATGACAATCCATCCAGTATTTCCGCCCCGTTCGGAGCGGCTTATACATATTATCACGCTGCTTTTTGTTTGTCAACCACCTATTTACTAGCTCTTTTTACCAGCGAGCCGGTCTGTCGGGGATTATTTAACCCGCCTCGTTTGAGGCGGGCTCAGCAGCGACAGCTTTTGTATTATATCACCACGGAAATATCCCTGTCAAGGGGCATTTCATCAGCGGTTTAGGGCTTAATACCAACATTTATGCCCGCTATTTCATTTTACCTTTTTCTGATTGCAGCATTCACATTATTACACCTGATATATCTGTTATGCATAGGAACGGTTTCATGCCGCTTAAATACCCGGCGGCATGGGGTCTGCGGCATGGGCCTCATCCGATATAAGCTTTTTCAGTCCCTTTATATCATTTATATATATTTCTCTGATGCCCGGGTTGTATATGATGCTTGCAGGGTGATAAAGCGGATACAGCTTGTATTTGCATCCGTTTATGACTATGACTCCGATTTTCCCGTGAGCTGCGCCGATATTCGCCCGGCTGTCCCCCGCTACCGCTCTCAGGGGCACATTGCCCAGGGTCACTATGTATCCGGGTCTCAATATTTCTATCTCCTTTAAAAGCCAGGGCCTGCTCTGCTCTATTTCCTCCCTGGTCGCAGGCCTGTTTGATATCCTTGCCGTCACGGGGTCTGTTTTCGCCAGGCGGTATTTGACGGTATTCGTAATATAAATATCCTCCCGTGCTATTTCAATCAGGCTGAGGAACTCGTCCAGGTACCTGCCCGCCTTTCCTGAAAAAGGCCTTGAGAGCCTGATCTCATCCTTTCCCGGCGCTTCGCCTATCAGTAGCAGATTTGCTTCAATATTGCCGCAGCCCGGCACCGTTTCCCTGTCACTATAGCAGCTTCTATAGCTATTGAAGTGCATGTCCAGCAATTCCGTCTTCAGCATACCATTCTCCGTTTCGCTTTTATAATAAACTAGCCTATAGCTTTTTTGCAACATATATAGGAACCCGGCACGGTTATTTTTATTGAATTTTCTTATTGCATTTTTCCATTTCAGTGCTATACTATCTTTTGGCAGTTCCGGTTTTATGTAAAGGATAAAAAAATGATATTAAATATATTTTTAGCAGTTGCAATTGCCCTGCTGTCACTGGCGGCAGCTTACATATACGCTCCTCCCGGCAAATACCGTAAAGCCTTTGCAGTAGTTGCCTTTATGGCCGTGCTCGCGAGGCTTGTCATAGTATTTTATATCTACCGGAACGGTACCGATACCTTCGGAACGGACGGGCTGCTTTATCACCAGGAGGGAATTGAAGTAGCCGCCAGGCTCGACGCCGGAGCCTCCCTTTTCGGGGTCAGCTACGATTATACCTGGTATACCGTATTTATAGGGCTGGTTTACCATATTTTCGGCGTCAACAGGTATCTTGTTTCCTTTATTAATATCGTGTTCGCTTTCATCTCGGGAATGACCCTGCTCAAATTGGCATTGCACCATAAATACCGCTTTGCAAATGCCGCTCTCATAAGCCTGGGCTTCCTGTTCTTTCCGAATCTGGTGCTCTGGACTGCCGACTCCCGGAAGGAAGCGCTGCTGATCATGGTATGCTTCCTTGGCTGGGCCTCCGTTCAGGATTTTATAATCAATGTAAGGCGCAAAGGCAGCCTCGCGTCCAACTCCCTGCGGATATTGTTCATATGCCTGCTGATGTGGTTCAGCACGCTTATCAGGATCTATATGTTCATACCGCTCTTTCTTGGCATCCTCACAAGCCAGTTCTTCCTTTATCTGAAGACAAAATGCAGAATGTGCCTTGTTTTTATGGCTGCCTCCGTCCTGTGCGCGGCTCTTATCTTTACCTCGGTCATGATTCCTTTGAGCAAGGATTATCATGCGGTGGACTTCTCCGGAGCGCAGGGGGACAATATTCTGGAGGATGCAAGCAGCAAAATCGCCGTGGTCGGGTCGATAGCCTCGGAGAGAAACCTTTTCCTGTCGATCGTCGACTATCTTGTGCTTCCGCTTCCCGGCAGCATCAACATAGCCGATATCAACAGCTCTCCCAAGGTGAAGCTTCTGGTCAGAATGGATATGGCGGTCTGGTACGTATGTCTTTTTCTTGTGCTTACCGGCATTTACACCACCCTTAAAAACAGGGACAGCTGTTTTATGGGGCTTCTGGCCTATATTGCGGCTTATGTGTTTATAAACGCCCTTGTGGTCGAAAACGTGTCCGACACCATCCTTAGATACAGATCCGTTATCGTAGGGCTTGTCATCCTTTTTATTGACGGCAACGTAATAAGGGAAATACTGAGGCGTCTGGGAAATCTCTTCAGGGGAGAGCCTACAAGCAGCTATATGTTCAGGCATTGAGGGCCTGACGCCCTCCCTTCAGCTCATCGAGCTTGAGCTTCACATTTTTCATGTCCTCAAACATCAGGATCTTTTTTGACTCGTCCCTCAGCAGCGCTGCCGGATGGAAGGTCGGCATCATCCAGAAGCCTTTTCTCTCCAGCCATTGCCCCCTTATCCGGGTTATCCTGGCGTCCCTGTCGATGATGTGTTTCAATGCGGTTGCTCCGAGGCATACGATGATCCTGGGCTTTACCAGAGCTACCTGGTTCCGCAGAAAGGGAAGGCATTTTTCAGCTTCCTCGTCGCTCGGCACCCTGTTGTTCGGCGGGCGGCATTTCACGATGTTGCAGATATAGTAATCCTCCTCTTCGAACATGAGTCCTGAGAGAAGCAAATCCAGCAGCTGGCCTGCGGGTCCTACAAAAGGCCTGCCCTGCCTGTCCTCCTGCTCGCCCGGGCCCTCTCCGACAAGCATGACGGGAGCATTCCTGCTGCCCCTTTCTATAACAATGTTCGTCCTTGTCCTGCCCAGCTCACATTTCATACATCCGGCGCATCCCCGCGCCAGCTCGTCCCAATCCAGCATATGCCCGTCTCTCCCCGATTATTTCGTCTCCATGTGCTCTATTCCTTCAAATGCCGTTTTCGGCTGTACATTCGCCTCGCCGTGCTTTACCAGCATCATGAAGAAGAATGCCACAACCATTGCAATGCTCGCATATATGAACAGGAAGCCGTCGCCGAGCATATCCTTCAGGAAGCCGAAAAGTATGGGGCTTGCTATTGCCGCCAGCATGGAAAAGAAGTAGTAGTAGCCCGTATACTGGCCGATCCCCTTGTTTGCGGTCATTTCGACGACCATGGGGTAAGAGTTTATATTTATCAGCGACCAGCTTATACCGCCGACAGCAAGAAGCGCATACATCGGAAGTATGCCTTTTATGAATATAAGGCTTAAAAATACCGCCGTAAGCAGTATAATCCCCGACAGTATGACTTTCTTCCTTCCTATCCTTGTCGCGATGATTCCGGCCGGTATGGCAAATACCAGAAATAAGCCCGAAAAGACTGCAAGCAGGAACGACGTCTGGCTTGCGCTTATTTTTAGCACTTCCTCGCCGTATGTAGAGAAAAACGTCTCGACCGCGTTGTAGCCTGTGAACCAGAAAAATATGGCGGTCAGCAGGAAAATGAGGCTCATGGTCCTTCCTTTTTCGCTTTCCGGAGTGCTTACAGCCTCCTCGGCCGGTTTTTCATCCTCTACAACCTCCGGCTCACGCACCAGATTATACATTAATATAATTACTATTATCATTATTGCGGACACTGCGATAAACGGATAGATCTCGTTTACCTTCAAGAGAAAACCCGATGCAACAAAGGTGACTACGGAGCCCGCCCCGCCCATGAAATTTATGATGCCGTTGGCCTTGCTGCGCAGCGGTCGGGGCGTGACGTCAGGCATTAATGCGACCGTAGGAGCTCTGTAGATGCTCATGAAAAAATTCATGGCGATGATGGTCATCATAAGAAACGGGAGACTGCCCTGCGCAAAAGGTACGAGAAGAAACGCGATCGCAGACAGCGGTATGCCCACAAGCAGGTATGGCATCCTCCTGCCGTATCTGGTCCTGGTCCTGTCGCTGAGCGCTCCGAATATGGGGAGAAAGACAATGGCGAAGATATTGTCGATGGTCATTACCGACCCGACAGCCACGCCGGGCAGACCAAGGGCTTTGAGATACAGAGGCGTCTTTACGTTGTAAATGCCCCAGACGAGGCTTACGGTAAAGAATCCGAGACCGATGAAAAAGGTCTTCTTGTAATCCAGTTTCATTTTCATCCCCCTATTTCATTTATTATTTTCAACGCGTCATCCGGCACATTCGTAATTATTCCGCTCACTCCGGCTGCCGCGATCATTTTGATGTACTCGGGCTGGTCCACCGTAAAGGGATTTACCGCTATCCCGTTCATTATGCAGCCCTTCATGACCTCGGGCACGATATTGTAAAAAAGAGGATGAATGGCTTCCGAGCCAATATGCTTCGCGTATACCCACGGCTCATAGAGGCCTTCCATATATAAAGGAGCGGTTCTGACGCCGGAATCCAGCCTTCTGATTTCCACCAGA
>JAEZJL010000179.1 GCA_023415815.1 Bacillota bacterium
GGTCGAGGCCGACTTCCTCGGAGATGACCTCTCCGCCGGTAAGAACAGCTATATCCTGCAGCATGGCCTTTCTCCTGTCGCCGAAGCCCGGAGCTTTAACGGCCACGCATATGAAGGTGCCCTTCAGCTTGTTGACTACGAGGGTTGCAAGAGCTTCGCCCTCAACGTCTTCCGCTATGATTACAAGCCTTCTGCCCGTCTGTACGATCTGCTCGAGCAGCGGCAGTATGTCCTGTATATTGCTGATTTTCTTGTCGGTGATGAGAATGTACGGGTCGTCGAGGACTGCTTCCATCTTTTCCGTATCGGTTACCATGTAAGCGGAAACATAACCCCTGTCAAACTGCATGCCTTCAACGACTTCCAGATTTGTGCCCATGGTCTTGGACTCCTCGACGGTAATTACGCCGTCGTTTGTGACCTTTTCCATGGCATCTGCGATCAGGCTGCCTATGACTTCATCGCTGGATGAAATCGAAGCTACCCTTGCTATGTCTTCCTTGCCCTTTATTTTCTGGCTGCCGTCCTTTATTGCTTCCACAGCGGATTCTACGGCTTTTGCGATACCTTTTTTCAGGATCATCGGGTTTGCGCCTGCCGCAACGTTCTTGAGGCCTTCCCTGATGATCGCCTGGGCGAGCAGTGTTGCGGTGGTGGTACCGTCTCCGGCTACGTCGTTGGTTTTTGTGGCGACTTCCTTAACAAGCTGGGCGCCCATGTTCTCGAATTTGTCTTCGAGTTCGATCTCTTTGGCAATGGTAACGCCGTCGTTTGTTATCATGGGTGAGCCGAATTTCTTGTCGAGGACCACATTTCTTCCTTTGGGTCCGAGGGTGATTTTAACGGTGTTGGCCAGTTGGTTGACTCCGCTTTCCAGAGCGCGCCTGGCTTCTTCACCGAATTTGATTTCCTTTGACATATCATAAACCTCCTTGAAAATTTGATGCGGGCACCGGTGGTTGCCCTATGACTTAAAATTGCCGAATGGTTTCAAGCTGCCGCGTGCATGCCCTCAATCAACGACTGCGAGAATGTCGCTCTGCTTGAGTATGGTATATTCCGCGCTGTCGATCTTCACCTCGGTACCGGCATATTTGCTTATAAGCACCTTGTCCCCGACCTTGACTTCCATCTTGATCTCCTTGCCCTTGTCGTCATATCCGCCTGGTCCGACGGCTACGATCTCGGCTACCTGCGGCTTTTCCTTGGCTGAACCCGGAAGCACTATGCCGCTCTTTGTGGTCTCTTCGCTTTCGAGCATCTTGATTACTACTCTTTCACCCAATGGTTTTATTTTCATAAGGTATACCTCCTGTAAGGATTTTTACATTTTGTTAGCACTCGCTTATGCTGAGTGCTAATCACATTAATAATATAATATAATCTGCATTTTTTAATCAAATATGTGATTTTACTAAATTTTGTAGTTTGAAGCGAATTTCAGCCAATTAGTTGGCATTTGATAGGAATTTCATCGATTTGCTCCGGCATTCAACGTAATTGCAAAAAACAGGCCCGTAAATTTTTTCAGGCCTGTTTTTGTTTTCCTAAACGGCATTGTCCTTCCGGTCCGTTTTATCTTCTTCCTTTAAGCTCCCCGCAGACGTCTTCCAGGGTCATGCCCCTTTCTACGAGCAGCACCATTACATGATAAAGCAAATCGGAGACCTCGCCCTTGATTTCATCCTTTGTCCCGTTTTTCGACGCTATGATTACCTCCGAGCTCTCCTCGCCTATTTTTTTGAGTATCTTGTCAAGGCCCTTGTCAAACAGGTAGTTGGTGTACGAGCCCTCCTTCGGGTGGGCCTGTCTGTCGGCTATCACCCCGAAGACCTCCTTCAGCACGCCGATATCCGCGCTCCCGCCCTCAGAGCTATTTTCACCCGGTTCGGAAGCTCCCTGCGCCGCCGCGCCGCCTCCGTCCTCAGACGCTTCGGCTTTCAGGCCTTCCGCCTCGAATTTACTGAAGAAGCAGGAACGGTGCCCGGTATGGCAGGCCGCTCCGGTCTGCTCGACCTTGAGTAGCAAGGTGTCGCAGTCGCAGTCGTAGCTTATGGATCTCAGCTGCTGGAAATGGCCCGAGGTCTCCCCCTTTAACCACAGGGACTGCCTGCTCCTGCTGAAGTAGTGAACCCTGCCGGTTTCCAGCGTCTTCCGCAGCGATTCCGCGTTCATCCAGGCCAGCATCAGCACCTCGTCGGTCCTGCAATCCTGGGCTATCGCCGGTATAAGGCCCTTATCGTCGAATTTCAAATTGTCCGTCATGTCCGGCATATTATAACCTCACTTCTATTCCTTTATCTCTCAGATAGGACTTCAAATCCCTTATCTCCATTTCCCTGTAATGGAACAGCGAGGCCGCCAGCACGGCGTCGGCCCTGCCTTCGGTAAGCGCTTCGCGGAAATGCTCCATGGCGCCCGCACCGCCCGAGGCGATGACGGGTATCTTTACGCTTTCCGAAATGCTCCGGGTGAGCGGGATATCATAGCCGTTTTTTGTGCCGTCGCAGTCCATGCTGGTCAGCAGTATCTCGCCGGCTCCGAGCTTCTCGGCCTCTGCGGCCCATTCCACGGCGTCCCTGCCCGTATTGATCCTGCCGCCGTTCAGATAGACCTCCCAGCCCTCCGCACCGGCTCTTTTCTTGGCGTCTATGGCGACGACGACGCACTGGCTTCCGAATCTCCAGGCCGCCTCCGAAATCAGCTCCGGCCTCTTCAGCGCGGCCGAATTGACAGATATTTTGTCGGCCCCCGCCTTGAGTATCTCCCTGAAATCCTCCGCCGTCCTGATCCCGCCGCCGACGGTAAAGGGTATGAAAACCTGCTCCGCCACCCTGCTTACCACATCGAGCATGATGCTCCTCGCATCGGAGGAGGCGGTGATGTCCAGAAAGGTCAGCTCGTCGGCTCCCGCCCTGTCATATATGGCGGCGACCTCTACAGGGTCGCCGGCGTCCCTCAGATTTATGAAATTGACACCCTTGACAACCCGGCCCGCGTGTACGTCCAGGCAGGGTATTATACGTTTGGTATGCATGTTAACCTCCATGGCCCTGCCGCCTAACCCGCGGCCGCAATCGCCTCTCTCAGGTCTATATCCCCTGTATAGAGCGCCTTTCCTACGATGGCTCCGGATACGCCTATTTCCTTCAGATTTTTTATGTCCTCCAGATTTCTCACGCCTCCCGAGGCTATGACCTCAATGCCCACGGCCTTCGACATCTCCTCCATTGCCTTGAGGTTCGGGCCGGTGAGCATGCCGTCACGGGAAATATCCGTATATATGATGGTTTTGGCGCCCAGCGCCTCCATCTTTCTTGCAAAGCCTACCGCCGTAAATTCGCTGGTCTTTGCCCAGCCCTCTATGGCGACCATTCCGTCCCTGGCGTCTATAGCCACCGCCAGGTTGCTCCCGAAGGAGCTTATGGCGGTTTTGATCAGGTTCGGATCCCTGACCGCCGAGGTGCCCAGGATGACCCTGTGTATCCCCTTGCACAGTATTATTTCAATCATTTCTATGGTCCGGATGCCTCCCCCTAGCTGGAGGGGTATGCCCATCTTGACGGCCATCTCGCTTATGACCGCTATGTTCTGGGGCTCGCCCAGCCTGGCGCCGTCCAGGTCGACGACGTGCAGATACCGCGCTCCCATTTTTTCAAAGTTCAGCGCCGTTTCCACCGGGCTGTCCGAATATACGGTCACGTCGTTGAACTGTCCCTGCACAAGCCTTACGCACCTTCCGTCCTTGACGTC
Organism: Bacillota bacterium; assembly: GCA_023415815.1. Taxonomy (GTDB): domain Bacteria; phylum Bacillota; class Clostridia; order Acetivibrionales; family DTU013; genus JAEZJL01. The sequence goes on from JAEZJL010000179.1 coordinate 3,754, forward strand.
GACGGCCGGATAAATTATCATTTCCGCTTCACTCCCTGTATCATCTGAATCCCGGACCTAGATCAGCCCGGCCCAGTTTTTTAAAATCGCCAGCCCCGCTTCCCCGCTTTTTTCGGGGTGGAACTGTGTCGCAAAAGCCCTGCCGCTTCCCACGGCCGCATCTATCCGCACCCCGTACTCCGTGGTAGCCGCGACGATTCCCCTGTCCGCGGCCTCCAGATAATAGGAATGCACAAAGTAAACATATGGATTTGCAGGAAGTCCTTTGAACAAAGGACAGTCCTCTCCGGTCTTGAGGGAATTCCATCCTATGTGGGGCACCTTGAGGCCTATATCCAACGGAAGCTGACGGATGGCGCCCTTGAAGATGCCGAGCCCCCCGACCCTGTCGCCTCCCTCTTCGCTGTAATCGAACAAAAGCTGAAGGCCCAGGCAAATGCCTAAAAACAGCCTGCCCCCGGCTATCGTCCTCCTGACAGGGCCAGCCATGCCGGCCTTTTCCAGGCTTTCCATGGCGGCCGAGTATGCCCCTACTCCGGGAAGCACTACGGCGTCCGCCTTCTCGATGGCTTTTATATCCGAGGTCACTTCGGCGCTGCAGCCTATATAGTGAAAAGCCTTTTCGACGCTTCTTAAATTTCCGACTCCGTAATCTATAATCGCTATCAAAGCATTACCCGCCTTAAACCAGTTTTTTGCCCGCCAATCTCTCATAGGCTTCAATATATTTCGCCTCGGTATTTCTTATAACATGCTCCGGCAGTGCGGGCGCCGGCGGCTTCTTGTCCCAGGGCACCGATTCGAGGTACTCCCTCAGAAATTGCTTGTCGAAGCTCTTCTGCGGCCTTCCCGGCTCGTAATCGTTCATATCCCAGAACCTTGAGGAATCCGGCGTAAACGCCTCGTCCGCAAGTATCAGCTCACCGTTGTATACGCCGAATTCAAACTTGGTGTCGGCAAGGATGATACCCTTGCTTTCCGCGTACAGGCTGGCCTTCTTGTAAAGCGCCAGGCTGGCGTCGCGGAGCTTTGCCGCAAGCTCAAGCCCTATCCTGCCGGCCAGAGCCTCGAAGGAAACGTTGATGTCGTGTCCCTCGCTTTCCTTCGTTGAAGGGGTAAATATGGGCTCGGGCAGCTTTTCGCACTGCTTCAGCCCCGCCGGGAGCTTAATGCCGCAAATGCTCCCCGTCGCGTTGTATTCCTTCAAGCCCGAGCCTTCCAGGTATCCCCTGACGATGCATTCCGCTTCCGCCATTTTCACTTTTCTGACCAGCATGGACCTACCCTGCAGCTCTTCCTTGAACTTGGAAAGCCCCAATGGATACTGTGACACATCGGTGGTGATCATGTGGCTGCCGATGATGTCCGAGGTATAGTTGAACCAGAATTCGGAAATGCTGTTGAGTACCGTGCCCTTGTTCGGGATCAGGTCCGGAAACACCACGTCGAAGGCCGAGATCCGGTCCGTGACGACGATCAGCAGCTTGTCGCCGAGGTCATATACATTCCTCACCTTGCCCCTGACAAATAAGGGCAGATCGATAAAGTCGGTATTGTTGATAAGCATAGGCAGTAGCTCCTTTAAAATTTATTTAAAAAATGTTGTTACCTCATATAAGTTAATTTAATAAGGCGCCGGAAGCGGGCAGTTCCGGGAAGCAGAGAAGCCAGAAGCGAAGTTCATTAAAATACCGCGCTTATAAAATCCCCTTGGTGGATAAAACCCCTTCTATCCTGCCGTCCACCGCCGCCGCCTCGGCCAGGGCGCGCCCGAAGGCCTTGAAGACCGCCTCGATAATATGGTGGTTGTTGCCCCCTTGCAGCTCTTTGATATGCAGCGTTATGCCCGCATTGAAGGCAAGCGCCCTGAAAAATTCCTCAAAGAGCTCGGTATCCATCTCTCCGACCCTGTCGTTTGAAAAACTCACGTCAAAGACCAGGTACGGCCTTCCGCTGATATCAAGGGATACCATTGCAAGCGCTTCGTCCATTGGTACGAATGAGGTGCCATACCTGGAGATCGACTTTTTATCCCCCAGCGCCTCTTTAAGCGCCTGTCCCAGCACTATTCCGACATCCTCAACGGTGTGGTGCGAATCCACGTGCAGATCCCCGGAAGCGCTGAGCTCGAGGTCAAACCTGCCGTGCTTTGCAAACAGCGTAAGCATATGATCGAGGAAGCCTATCCCCGTTGTGATTTTTGAAGCGCCCTTTCCGTCTATAAGAAGTGTGAGCGCCACGTCGGTCTCACTGGTTTTTCTTGCGATTTCGGCCTTTCTGGACATTTCACGCCTCCCGTGCCGTATGTAATCGTTTTTGCAGCCCATTTAATTATACAGATATTTCTTTACTAATTCCAGCCTGATTTAATATCTCGCGCAGCGCACGCAGCACGCAGTCCATTTCACTCTCCGTGCCTATGGTTATGCGCAGGCGGTTGCTTATCCTCGGCTTGTCAAAATATCTCACAAGGATGCCCCTGGCCTTCAGCCCGTCGAATATTTCGGACGCCGGGACCTTTCCGTGCGCCGCGAACACAAAATTGGCCACGGAATCGGGCACGTCGAAGCCAAGGCTTCTCAGTTCGGCGGAAAACCTTTCTCTGCTTTCTATTATCCTTCCGTTTACACCATCGTAATAAGCGCCGTCCCTGAAGGCCGCAGTCCCTGCCGCAATGGCCAGCCGGTCCAGGGTATAGGAGTTGAAGGAATTCTTCACCATATTCAACGCGGTTATCAGGTCGGGCTGTCCTATTGCGAAGCCCAGCCTCATGCCCGCCAGAGAGCGGTATTTCGAAAAGGTGTGGATCACCAGCAGGTTCGGATAGTCCTTCACGAGCCCGACCGCCGATTCGCCTCCGAAATTTATATACGCCTCGTCCGCTATCACCACGACGTCCCTGTTGTTTTCAAGAATGCGCGCCACCGATTCCATAGGCATGAGCCTGCCGGTGGGCGCATTCGGATTTGCTATGATCACGCCTCCGGGGCTTGTGTAAAATTCCTCGACCGGCAGGCTGAAATCCGCGTTTACCGGCACCGTCCTGTAGTCCAGGCCGAAAAGCGAGGTATAGACCGGATAAAAGGTGTAGGTGATATCCGGGAAAAGCACCGTCCTTCCGGGGTCGAAAAAAGCCATGAAGGAAAAGGCAAGCACCTCGTCCGAGCCGTTTCCCGCAAATATCTGCTCCCTGCCCACGCCGTAATAATCGGCTGCCGCCTCCAGCAGTCCGCCGCACGTCGGGTCCGGGTACAGCTTAAGGCTCTCGTCCGCCCCGGCCCTTATCGCCTCAATAACCTTCGGCGACGGTCCGTACGGGTTCTCATTCGTGTTCAGCTTTATATATTTCCTGTCCCTCGGCTGCTCTCCCGGCACATAGGGCTGTAGCCTGCCGACTAGCCTGCTCCAGTATTTGCTCAATTTTATTCTCCCCTCTCCCCGCCGAATCTGACGCTGATGGCGTTGGCATGACCGTCGAGTCCTTCGGAGCGCGCGAAGAGCATGATATCGTCCTTCACTTTTTCAAGGGCCTTCCTTGTATAGGAAATCACGCTGGACTTCTTTATGAAATCGGCTACATTCAGGGGCGAGAAGAATCTTGCCGTGCCGCCTGTCGGCAGCACGTGGTTGGGGCCTGCGAAATAGTCGCCCAGAGGCTCCGAGGACCAGTTCCCGAGAAAAACGGCTCCCGCGTTTTTAACCGAGCCGAGCAGGCTGAAGGGCTCCTCCACGCATAGCTCAAGATGCTCCGGCGCAATGGCGTTCACGACCTCCAGCGCCTGGTCCATGTCCCTTGCGATCACTGCCGCGCCATAATCGCCAAGCGATTTTTCCAGTATGCCCTTGCGCGAAAGAGAGGAAAACTGCTTTTGGATTTCCTCGCATACCCTCGCAGCCATACTTTCGGAGACGGTCACGAGTATTGCGGCCGACAGCGCGTCGTGCTCGGCCTGTGAAAGCAGGTCCGCCGCCACGAAGGCCGGGTCAGCGGTATCGTCGGCCACCACTGTTATTTCGCTGGGGCCCGCGAACATGTCTATGTCGCAGAAGCCGTAAACCATTCTTTTTGCCGTCGCCACATAGATATTGCCTGGCCCGAATATCTTATCCACCCTGGGGACCGTCCGCGTGCCGAAGGCCATCGCCGCGACCGCCTGGGCGCCGCCCATTTTATATACCTCATCTACGCCGGCCTCTCTTGCGGCCACCAGCACCGCGGGGTTTATGCTCCCGTCCTTCGACGGCGGCGTGGCCATGATGATCCTTTTAACGCCCGCCACCTTTGCCGGAAGAGCGTTCATAAGCACGGAAGAAGTCAGCACCGCGGTGCCTCCGGGCACGTATATGCCTACCGTCTCAAGCGGCCTGTAAAGCTGGCCCAGGATTACTCCGTCCTCTTCGGCGGAGAACCAGGAATTTTCCTTTTGCTTTGCGTGAAAGGCTTCGATTTTCGCCCTGGCCCTGCGCACCACTCCGACCAGCTCCGCATCCACCCTTTCATAGGCCTGCTCAAATTCCCCGGGTGTGACCCTGAGGCTGCCGGCGTCCATATCCGCGCCGTCGAAACGCCTGGTGTACTCCAGAAGCGCCTCGTCGCCGTTCTTTCGGATGTTGCCGATGATGTCGTTGACCGTGCCGAGTACATCCGCCCTGTCAAGCTGGCTTCTGGAAAGCAGCTTCTCAAGCAGCCCGTTGTCCCCGTTGTCCCTGATATCTATGATCTTCAGCATATACATTACCCCTTATGTCCGGCTGTCCGCCGCTTCGAGACGTTTTTTCAGAGCTTCGATAATGTTGTTTATCCTCTCGCTCTCCATCTTTATGCTCACCCTGTTCACCACCAGCCTCGCGCTGATCTCGGCAATGACGTCGAGGATTACGAGGCCGTTTTCCTTCAGCGTCCTCCCGCTCTCCACCAGATCGACGATCACCTCGGACAGGCCTACAAGCGGGGCCAGCTCGACGGAGCCGTTCAGCTTGATGACCTCGATGGATTCGCGCCGTTTATGTTCGAAGTATTCCCTGGCTATTCTCGGATACTTGGTAGCGACTCTTTTGTTGTTCAGCCTGTCCAGCTTTCCCTGGAGCCCGGCGGGTCCCGCCACCACCATCCTGCAGGCTGCGAAGCCCAGGTTCAGCACCTCGTAAAGATGCCTTCCCTCCTCGAGCAGAGTGTCCTTGCCCGCAATCCCGATGTCGGCAGCGCCGTATTCCACATAGGTCGGGACATCCGCGGGCTTGCAGAGAAAAAACTTTATTTTATTCGTTTCATCGGTAAAAATCAGCTTTCTTGAAGCATTCTTGTATTCGGAGCAGTCGATCCC
>JAEZJL010000381.1 GCA_023415815.1 Bacillota bacterium
GTTCTTGCTTGCCTTTTAATAGAAATTGTACCGGTTTTTGAGAACTGTCCTCGTAAATGCGGTTTTGGAGAACTGTCCCCCGTTATGTGGCATGCAGGGGCCGGTTCTTGCCTGTTTTTTAGTATAAATCGTACCGTTTTTGCAGAACTGTCCCCCCATTAAATGCAATATTGCAGAACTGTCCCCTTGTCACTTCCTCAGTAATTTTGCTAACGAATCCTGATTTAAAGACCACTGTTGACAGTATTGCAAAAAAAATAATATAATTATGCTGCAAAAAGCTTTATCAAAAATAATATGAATCGTGTAAATCATGCAACTGGCGGATAATATGAAGGATCATATAGGGAGCATGATTGGTGAAAAATTATCGACCGCCTGGGTAAATAGACTACCCGGGCGGTTTTGAATTTTTAAGGAGGTTATTTTAAATGCTTGAGTTGAAATATGGCTGCAATCCGAATCAAAAACCGGCCCTGCTCCGTTCAGCCGCCGGGGAGCTGCCGTTCAAAGTGCTTAACGGGAATCCGGGGTATATCAATTTTATGGACGCCTTAAATTCATGGCAGCTTGTAAAAGAATTAAAAATCGCCGCCGGCATGCCTGCCGCCGCCTCGTTCAAACATGTCAGCCCTGCGGGCGCGGCAATAGGCTTGCCCTTAAGCGAAGAGCTTAGGAAGGCATATTTCGTTGAGGACATTGATTTATCCCCGCTTGCCTCGGCGTATGTCCGTTCAAGAGGTGCGGACAGAGTATCCTCTTTCGGCGATTGGGCGGCGCTTAGCGATGTCGTGGATAAGCCAACCGCACTCGTTCTGAAAAAAGAGGTTTCCGACGGTGTAATCGCACCCGGGTATACCCTGGAAGCTTTTGAAATCCTCAAGCAAAAAAAGGGCGGCAAATATAACATTATTGAAATCGACCCGTCTTATGAACCGTCTGAGACAGAGACAAGACAGATATTCGGGGTAGAGTTCGTACAAAAGAGAAACAACTATGTTCCGGGCTATGAGGATATTAAAAATATTGTTACCGAAAACAAGGACCTGCCTGACAATTCAAAAAGAGATATGATACTGGCAATGATAACGCTTAAATATACGCAGTCCAATTCCGTATGCTACGTCTCAAACGGGCAGGTAATAGGGTGCGGCGCAGGCCAGCAGTCAAGAATACATTGCACAAGGCTTGCGGGAGATAAGGCGGACATCTGGTATTTAAAGCAGCACCCGAAAGCGCTGAATCTCAAATTCCGGCAAGGCGTTGGAAGACCTGAGCGCGACAATGCTATCGACTTATTTGTCAGGAACGACGTTACGGCTTATGAATTAAATATGCTGAAGGATGTCCTGGAAGCGGCTCCCGAAAGACTCACTGATAGCGATAAGGGAAAGTGGCTTGAAGGCCTGAAAAACGTAGCATTGGGCTCGGATGCCTTTTTCCCGTTCAGAGATAATATCGATCGCGCATACCGGAGCGGGGTCAAATATATTGCACAGCCCGGCGGGTCGCTCAGAGACGACATTGTGATTACTGCGTGCAATGAATATAAAATGGTAATGGCTATGACAGGGGTCAGGCTGTTTCATCACTAAAACCTTTGCTTATTGCAGCATCAAATCATCAAAAAGGATGTTTCCGGTTTACTGTCCGATTCCTCCGGAACCGCCGTCCGGATAAGCCGGAAATACGCACACAAGATTAAGTAGATTTTAGTTGAAATCCGGCTATTATTAATGATAAAATAAAGCAACAGTGTAATGGGGGTATTGCCCAATATGGAAGATAAAATGTTTGAGCTAATAACAAAAATGTATAGTGAGTTTTCTGAATTTCGAAAGGAAACAAACGTCAAACTGGATACCCTTGGTAATAATATGCTGAAAATTGAGCAGGAGCATGGCAAGAAGATAGACGCTGCCCTGGATGGGTATCATCAAGTGTACGAGAAGCAACTGGAACATGATAAGCGCTTCGACAACCTGGAGAATAAGCTTCAAAAACAAGACGTAGAAATCAGAGTAATCAAAGGCGGCGCCGGTTCATAAAAATTTATTGATGCCCAGTCCCGCCAAATACCATTTGCAGAAAAAGCAAAAGTAGTTTCACCCCATTTTAACACCGAATTCTTTGCATATCTTTTTTACCGCATTGAATGCGGATGTCGCGCCGCCTCCCAAGCCGCCGCCCCGGTGCACCCACTGGCCGACCATCATAAAACCCTTGAGGCCAGGAAGCTCTCTTGGATAAGGGCCAATGTGGCCCGTATAGGTCTGCCAGCCCTGGGGTGAGCCCTGATAGTTGCCGGTATACCGTACATAGGTCATAGGAGTGGCCACGTCGATAGCTTCTACCCTGCCCGCAATTTCGGGAAAACGGCGTTCTATGCGCCCGATGACCTGCATGGCCGCGCTTTGCTTTTCCTCCAGGTATCTCTCCTTTTCGGAATAAAGCTTCTCCCATGCTTTATAGTCGGTTTCCAGTACAGCGGCCAGTACGCTTTTCCCCTTCGGAGCCATAGCGTTATCGTAGCAATAATGCCTGAATGACAGATAATCACACCTGATTCCTTTAAGTCTGCAAGGCTTTCTATGCTGGTTGTCGGCATGGATGTACGGCTCAAGGATTTTGCCGTCCGTATGAGGGCTTTAATTGCTTTGTCATCTTCCGGGGCAATTTTAAGCAAATGCTCCTGAAGACGGTCCAGATCGCAATAGAAGACCACCGTTTCGCCTGCCGCAGACTCCACCCGTATGGATTCATCGTGATTGACGAACTGAAGACTGCCGGCGCCGATTTTTTTCATGAGAGAATGGCAGAACTGCCCTTCTGCCGAACCGTATACATAGCGTATGCAGCCGTCGAATCTATAGCTTTTACGTTCCCAGGACGTGCATAAGCCGCCGGGTAGCGAGTGCTTCTCATAAATCTCCGTTTCAAACCCGCTTTCCTGAGCCAGAGTGCCCGCGCTCAGGCCCGCAACTCCGCCTCCTATGATGATAATCTTTTTCATGCAATTATTCTCCCGGTGCCGATTTATTCGTTTGAAGATTTAAGAATGCTGCCCTCTTTCCTTGCTAAATTGCGTTCTCACACATTCCCAGACATAATGTCGTCCAGCTTCATTTTGCCTATATATATTTCTTCATCTTGCTTGCCAATTCCTGCATGTTCTTGCTTTTTTCAACGCAAAACCAAACAAAAAGCTTACTTGAGTTCTTAAAATGGAGCATTACCCTAGTAATAATTATGAAATATTTAAGAATTTCAAATTTATTGAAGGTATACCGGACTTTATGTCGTATGGCCAGTCATCCCAAAAATGCTCCCATATCATTTTCGTATTAAATAAGGGTACATGGGAGTTCTACGGTTATCTGGAACAAAATGACTCCAATTAAATTGTCGATCAATGTAGGCTTTCCCTATAGAAAAGGCCTGCGAAATGCACAGGTCTTTTTCTATAGCAAACAAACAATTTGACTCATCCTTTAATCCAAGTGGTCAAATGTTTTTTGTGATACCGACCGCTTTTCCGCTGCCGTCAAAAAAAATAGTCTCATTAACAATATAAATCTCTATAGGAGCATTGTTCGTCTGATTCAAAACACAAATTTGATTTTGGAAAATACCGATTTCCAGCCTTTGCTTCTTCCAGTATATTACGAATTCAAAGCGCTCCCATTCTCCCGGCAAATTCGGCATGATCCTCAGTTTGCCGTCGAGCAGCCTCACCCCTGCAAAGCCACACACGGCCGATTGCCAGATCCCTGCCATTGCCGCGGCATGAACTCCGTCATCGCAGGAATGCATATTCGGCCCCAGGTCAATTTGACAGGCCCTTTTAAAAAACGAATACGCCAGCTCCGTATCCTCCATATCGCAGGCCAGTATCGCATGCGTTGAAAGCGACAGCGAAGACCCGTGGATCGTTCGGGGCTCATAATAGTCCCAGCTCGCTTTCTTTACTTCAAAAGGGAACAAATCCTCCAGCAGAAAAAGCAGCAGCATAACGTCCGCTTGCTTGGAGACCTGGATTTTACTGATCTGCTCCGAATTATAATCCTTGTAGATCCCTCCGGCATCGTTTTGATTCTTGTATTTTTCTAAATCAATGTTTTTCAGTGTTAAATAGGTTTTGTCCTGCGGAAGCACATTGTCTTCACGAGGCACTGGCAAAAAGATTTTATCCGCCTTTCCCGCAAAAATTCCGCAAGCGTTATTAAACTTTAGCTTTTGGTCAGGCTTGTCAAAGGCCTCCTTGTTTTGTTTTATCAACCTGTCCTGGCATTTTATCGCAAGCTTGATATTCCACCACGCCATATAGTTCGTAAAAGCGTTGTCGTCGACATGCTCTTTATACTCATCAGGGCCCATGACGTCATTGATGTGAAACAGACCATCCGCTTCGCTGAATTCAAGACGCGAAACCCAGAATTTTGCCGTATCCAGGATCAGCTCATCTCCGCAATCAAGCATAAATTGTCCGTCGCCCGTCGCCTGATAATATTGCCAGACGCCAAAGGCCACGTCGCTTGTTATATGCTGCTCGATAGATCCCGACTCGATCCTCAAAGGAAGGCCTGTGACGACATCCGCCGGCCCCCATTCCGGAGTCACCTCTCCGTCGTCGAGCCAGGCGCTTTCCCATGGGAATTGCGCTCCTTCATAGCCGTTTCCTTTCGCTTTTTTCCGCGCTCCGTCAAGAGACAGATAGCGGTATTCAACAAGTTTTTTTGCAACGTCCGGCTGGCTGAAAATAAAATACGGAAGCGCAAAAATCTCGGTATCCCAGAAGGTATGCCCTTTATACCCTTCTCCGCTCAGGCCCTTCGCGCCGATGTTCATCCGGCTGTCGTGTGCGGGGGTCATACTATGCAAATGATATTGCGCAAAATTGACCGCGAATTGATCAAAGCAATCTGAGCTGTAAATTTTCATCGGCGTTCTTGACCACAGCTTTTCGTCAAGGGCTTCCACGCTTTCCCGCAAGATTTCGGAATACCCCTTCGAAAAATTATCTTCGACGCAATCCAGAGCCTTCTGTTTTATCTCGTCGGAAGCAAGTCCGGAGCTATCAAGATCCCTGTCCGTCCGGACATCGATGATTTTTACGATTTCCAGGCTTTGAGAGGCTTTCAGCTCAAGTGAAAGCTCAAGCATCATTCTGCGCCTGTCAAGGATAAGGTTCGGGTTGATTTCCGTTTCTTCCCCATCGATAAAGATTTTCATTCCTAACGTGAAGAAAACATGGATTTTGCTTTGCGTTGTCTGAACCGCCATCTGTAAATATTTTTTGTCGACGAGCCTCTTTTGGCCGTCTGTGAAATGCTGCGACCCGCTGTTTGTCGTCCGTCCGTTGATACCGGTCACAAGCCTGACCGACACATTTTGCCCGGAACAAATTTTTATCTTCTGAGCGACGGCATGCAAATCCTTATCTGAAACAAACCGCTCGAATTCGAGAGAATACCTTTTATTTTCAACTTCCAAATCCGCTCTGCGGGTAAGAAGCCCCTTCTTCAAATTTAATTTCTTTTCATAATTTGTGACCTTTCCTTTGGCTAAATCAAATGCTTCGCCGTCCAGCCAAAGGTCTGTTCCCACGAAATCAGGGCAATTGGGCAGTTCAGTGACTTCGTTCTCGTCGAATTTATTGAAGGTACCCGCAATAAACAAACCCCGGCTCTGTCCGGGATACGATTCTTCGGCGCAGCTTCTCAGGCCCAGGTATCCGTTGCCCAGGCACATGATCGATTCTGTTTTGGCCAGCTCGTGACGGTTAAAAACCGTCTCGGCGAAATTGTATCCGTCAATATACTTTATTTTTTCTTCCATTTTAACCCCGTCCGGACTCAGCAAGATTCAATTTATAGTCTGCATTGTTGTGACTCATGGCATCGCCGGTTGCAATGCCCTAAGCCCACTGAAATAGCCTGCATCAATGCCGGTAATAGCGTTTCATCCTTCTCCGCCCAATTCTCTATACAGAAGGACAAATAAAACCCCAAACACGCTGGACCAGCTGAAATTTTTCTGGCCGATTCCGCAATTCTTTCTCGTGTCGTAATATTCCCAGAAGCCTTCTTTTTCTATCCACGACAGTATACGCCTGCAATAGTCAAGCGCAAACGAGCTAAACCCATAGTTTGCCAGCCCTTTCACCGCGAAATACGCTGTGTTAAGCCAGCAGGGGCCCCGCCAGAACAGCCTTGCATCAAAGCATTTGTTGTTATAGGCGATTGTCGGCATACCGTCATAGAAAAACTCCGGACTCGCGGCGATTTTTCCCATCCTCTGAGCCTGGTCCATCTCCGCACAATTTGCAAACAAAGGAACAAATGACATCGGAGACAGCTGCCCCGTGAATTTTCCGCTCTTTTTATCAAAATCGCAGAAAGCGCCGAGCTCTTCGGAAAACAATAAGCCGTTAATCTTTTGCTTCAATTGCCCCGCTTTTCTCAGATACTCCTTCTCCTCCGCTTCCCTGCCAATCTTTTTTGAAAGATACGCCATGCTTTGATAGGCCGAATACATAAAGCCATTTGCATCCACCGCCCAGATATCGTCGATGGCAAAAGGCTTATCAAAGCGCGGAGAATCATCCATCCCGCTTTCATAGGGATGTACCCTGTACGAAAAGAGCGTCCCGTCGAACCGCTCTCTTTCCCACCATTTCATATTTGCGTTGAGCTTTGAAAACGAATACGCGAGAAAGTCGCCGCCAAGCGGCAGAATTTCGTCCGCGGTTTGAAACGCCCACGGCCAGACCGGCGGCTTTGAAAAATCGGCGACGCGGCTTCCGTCAACGCGTGCGCAGTCAATGAACATTCCGTCGCCGAACTGCAATGCAAACATTGTTTCCGCCTGGTCCTTCGCAAGCTCTCTGTCGTTGTGGAGGGCGGCTCCGATCATATGAGACGCCCCATCCCAGTTCCAGAAGCCATAATAGTACGGATTTGACGGGACAATGACTCTGCGCGCCGTAAAAAGCACCCGGTTTGCGGCGCCAAGCTTATCATCCTCGACATAGATATTTCCGTACAGTACTTTTTTCGCCTCTTCAATTATTTTCTGCGTCTGCATTTGCTTATCCCCTGAATTCAATATTTTCTATTCTTTTATTCCGGTGGCCATCAAAGAATTGACGATATGCTTTTGCGCATATAAAAACAGAATAAGCAGCGGAATGGTAATGATCACAGCAACAGTCATCTGCATGGGAATGTTTGCCGCTCCCGCCGAACCGATCTGGCCCGAGCTGAATCTTGCGACATAAAGCTGGATGGTCCACCAGTTTTTATCGATGAGGAAAATGGACGGTCCCAGGTAATCGTTCCAGATGAAAATGAACGTGAACAGGCCTTGCACGGTGACCACCGGAACAAGGAGGGGAAAGATGATCCTGAGAAATATTTTTCCCTGCCCCGCCCCATCCATTCTCGCGCTTTCAATGAGCGCATCGGGAATGCTGAAGCAATACTGGCGCACGAAAAATATTGTCGCCGCTCCGCCTGCAAGCCGTGGAATGATATATCCCCAGGGCCCGTTTGAGGCAAGTCCGAACTGCTCGAGCATCATAAACTGGGGAATCATGATGGTCACATACGGGATTGTCATTGACGCAAGTACAATAGCGAAGCAGGTGTCTTTCAACGGAAATCTGATTTTTGCGAAAGCATATCCGGCCATGGACGAAGTGAGCATTTGAGAGGCGGTAAGCCCGACGGAAAAGACGACGCTCGCCATCAAACCGCTCATTATGTTTACCTTGCTCCATACCTCCGCATAGTTTGTAAACAGCCATTTGTGCTTGAAAAAGCCCGTTACGTAAACCTCAGTCAATGGCTTAAAGGAAGTGAACAGCATCCATAAAAACGGATACAGCATGCAAAAACCGAAAAGGATCAGCAGTGCGAGGACGGCTGCATTCGCGAAATTTTGACCGTCACGCGCGCCTGCCGGCGTTTTTTGTACTCGATTCATCATAATTGCTCCTCACTTTTTTTGCATACAAACTGAATAAACGTAGCGGCAAGGACCAGAATTGTTATCGCCCAGGAAATTGCGCTTGCCATCCCCAGGTTATTGTTGCTGTATAAATACATCAGGAAAATCATCATTGATTCCGTGCCGTTCAAAGGGCCTTTTCCAAAGCTGTTCTGAAATAAAATCGCCGATTCGGTATAAATCTGAAGCCCGCTGATGACATTGGTCACCACAAGGAAAAACGTGATGTTGGTCAAAGAAGGCAGGGTGATTTTTGTAATTGTCTTCAGGACGCCGGCCCCGTCGATTTTGGCCGCCTCATAGATCTCATGAGGAATTCCCTGCAGCCCGGCGAGGTACATCAGCATCGTATAGCCAATGTTTCGCCATACCAGCATTGCAATGATCACCACACGGGAAAGGCCAGGCGACCGGAGCCAATCGACCGCTTCGAATCCAAAAACGGAAAAAAGCGAATTCACGACCCCGTTGATGTCGAACAGATTCTTAAATACCAGCGTAATTGCCACCGCACTTGATACGAACGGCAAAAAATAGACCAGTCGAAGAGCGTTCTTCATCAGCGTTTTTTTCCTGTTCAGGACGAAGGCAAGGAGAAATGAAATAATGATATTCAAAGGAATGAACAGCATCAGGATCAGCGTTACAAAAAGCGAATTGAGAAATTCCTTTGTGTAAAGCCCGCCTCTTGCAAGGAATAAGGCAAAGTTCCTGAAACCGGTAAAAGCCGCTTTTCCGATAGGGATGTATCCATTCCATTCTATCATGGAGATATAGACGGAAAATACCGCGGGAAGAAAAACAAAAAGTACAACGGACAATACGGGGGCTGCCACAAAAAGTAATCCCCACATCGCGTCACGGTTTTTCATTCTCGTGTTTGTGGTCAAAGATCTCATAACGAACCTCCAAAAAGTCACGGTCACCGGTAACCCGGCGGCTTGCTCCGTGAACGGTAAATACCCCTGGCAGAACCCGGGGTATTACCGTTCAAACCTGCAGCGAAATCAGTTCAACAGTGTATAGTTAATCCTATCATTATTTCCCTTCAGCGAGAAGAGCCTGGATTCCCGGCTGTTGCTCCTTGAGCCAGTTGGCGACATCCTGTTTTGTGACAAGCTTCGGGTCGAGGCAGAACATATTGGTATAGTTCGTCATAAAGGTTGACCACCAGGTCCTTCCGACCGTATAGTAGGTTTCCTGAACCTGACCGTGAGCGCCGCTGATGATTGCGTTAAACACCTTCTTGCAATTCGCGTCATACGGATAAAAGCCGCCGTTGTTTGCGTCATTTTTGTTTATGTAATCGTTCCATGAGTCGTCATACAAGGGGATATTCATTGCATTCTCCAACTGATAGGTTTCGGAGGTTCTCGAAATAAATTCACACATGACCTTTGCCGCCATCTCCGTATTGGGAGAATCCTTGCGGAGAATCATGCAGGAACCGGTTTGTCCGCTGACCCATTTCGACCTGTCGGCTCCGTCGGGGACCGGAATCGGCATCATGGGGACATCCATTCCGTTCTCAATATAGGTCCCGTATTCCCAGGTCCCTGTGTTCGCGTCGACCAGGTACATTCCGGAAACCCAATTATTCCAGCCTTCGCCGCCGTCCTCCATGCTGTCGATATAGCCTTCGTTGATACCTTTTTTTATGAAGTAGGCCACATTTACGACGGCCTCGTCCGTAAGCGTAGCCGAATCGTAATTATCATTCAGGAAAGACCCGCCGGCGGTATAGGCCATCAATTTAAAAGCGTCATTCCCCTGGAAGGCATATTTTAAGTTCTGCGCCGCACCGCTCAGATTTCCTGCCTTGATTACTTCCTGAAGGCCCCTGAGCAGCCCTTCAAATTCGGAATACGTGTATGCCGCAACCTGTCCGTCCATTCCGACTTCCCACGGCATGCAGGGGATCACCCCGTTTTTGACCAATTCGTCAACCTTGCTGCTCAAAGCCGGAGTGCCTTTGATAACGCCGCGGTTGATACCAAAGCTCTGGCAGCCCGTATCAAACGGAATCGCCCAGAGCGGAGCCGATGGGTCGTCGGTTTGCTTTATGGGATTATTTGATTCACGGCGGCACTGATCGAACGGCCCCTTTGTAAGCTTATTCCAATCATCCGCTCCCAGCGCCGTTTTCCATGAATCATTGAAATAGGTATTCAAATCCGTTGTCATTCCGTCCTTCACAAAGCTTGTTAAGTACTGCCCGTTCAGCTTGAATAGGTCGGGCTTTTCACTCGACTGCAGCTGTGTCTGGAGGAATTGCTCATAGTTTCCGGGAGCGACGGCAAGCTCAATCTGAATCCCAAGCTTATCGCCAATGCGTTTGAACAGCTCCGTATATTTGTCGGTCGAATTGTTGTCCATGACAATCTTGATTTTGACGTCACTCTTAGGGCTGTCGCTCTTGGAGCTGTCGGTCACAGTGCTGCCGGCCGCAGAGCTGTCGTTGCCGGCGCTGTCATTCTTAGGGCTTTCATTCGTAGAACTGCTGCATCCACCCAGGGTCAGACCCATAGTTATGAGCAAAATCACGCTCACAACTAAAACCACATTTTTTTTCCACGTCTTTTTCATACCCTTTCCTCCTTTTAATACTTTCGTGTAACGTCATATTACACGTTACTATATTAAAACCTTGCACTTTCAAGGTTTTAACGGCATTATTCCGGACTGGAATCCCCGGCGGAAATCAGCCTTGGACTCCCGTTATTTCGTATATTTTAAAGTTGCGATTGATTTTGGCTCCAGGTGAAGCGTTGTAAAGTTGTCTGTGAGCTCGGCTGCGTCCCATTTCTTTTCATTGCCCGAAACGATTTTTGCCGCCTTTTGAGGAGCGAATCCATCCAGATCGAGCGAAACTGTTTGGTTTTGATCTTCATCATTGTACAGTACAACAACCATCGTATTTTGATCCGGGCTAATCGCGCTGACGCAGAAAAATTCCCCGCCGTCGTTTTCTAGAACGCAATAGCCCCGTTTGATATGCTTTGAATAATGACCCATCACATAATATTGAGTAGTAATAACATAATCGCCGGGCTCAAAGCCCATGCTGCCGACATCGAGGACGCCTTCAAGTTCATTGTCGCTTTTGTCCTGATACATCCCCTCGACAAGCCCCCAATGGCACCGATTGATTATATTTTCCGACATGGTGTCCATTGCCTGCCAGATCAGCCATGCATTGGCGCGGGCGATGTTAAGATCGCGATCGATGGCGGCAATCAGCCTTTTGGCAAGCTCAATGTCGTCATTGCCGTCCCCGTAGCATACTTCGTCCATCCAAAGCTTATATTTGGGTCTGTCAAAGCCGTTTCCGCAGGCAATTTGCCCAAGTTTTTTTAATGCTTCTTCATCAGTCTCATAATGGTGATAGTTGATTTTTTTAAGAATTTTCTCCCTTACTTCATCGCTTAGCATATGATAGCTTTTTAACGCAACGGCCGGATTGGTTTCGTCGGTCCCGGTAATCGCGGTATCCAGCTTTCTCTGCATGAGTTTTTCGTAAGCGGCCGTAAGCAGCCTGCTCTGGCTTTCTCCCGGATTTACCTTATTCCCCTCCTGCCGCTGGCCTTTTGCCCAAAAGTCCGAAGCCGCTTCATTCATCGGGACAAAATAGTCCGCTGTAATGTCAAGCTCCTGCTGTAAATACTCTAAAACGTCTGCACAATACCCGGCAAACTCTTCATAGCGCGACTCGTCGAGATTTTCATCACAGGCTCGAAGGTTTCCGCTGCTGCAAAAGGATTTCGTCATCCACCACGGCGGCGAATTCACAAAGACCTCGGTGATTAAATCACCCTTCCTGATCTCATGGGCCCGTTTTAATGTCCAGACCTGCCGCCAATCCGCATTCCTGTCAAATTCACCGTCAGGCGTCGCCCGGAAGCAGGGAATTCCCCTGAAATGGAACATATGCCGCCTTTCGTCAGGGTTGTCGCCGCCGCCGATATTGTATCTGGCGATGTTAAGATTGAGGCCTTCCTCCGAGAAAAACAGCTGCATCAATTCTTCCCGCTTCTCTTTTCCGCTGCCGCCCTTCATCGTCCAGCCGCCCGCGGCATTTGCCCACCAGCAAAGCGACGTGCCCCAACCGTCAATGCGTTGCTGCGGTCTTGTTGCGTCAATTTTTATCGTTTTCATGGCCGTCCTCACAAATTGCAAATTCAAACCTGCCGTCGTCCATCGCCTCTACGAAAAAATACAGCTTATTCTCTGCTTCGCCCGGAATGAGGAACTTCGAGCTGTCAGAGCATCCGGCCTGAACAATCTTGTCGCTTTGTGCGACAATCCGGGCAATGACCTTCCTGTCTTGCATGACGGTTGCACGGAATCCCGATCCGCCGACAAATCCATAGGTATCAGACGGAATGGCTCTCTCAACGCACGCCGAATACATCTTTCCTTTTTTTAATGCCAGGGGCAGCTTTGCGGGCTCAAAAGCCGAATGATAAACATCGGGATGATCGACCCTTCGGATTTCAAACTCACACGGAGCAACCCTGAGCATAAACAGGTTTCCCGTTTTTTTCGCCCAGTTTGGCTTTCGGACGCAGAGCTCGACAAGGTTTTTCTCCTTCGCGTGAACAAGCTCCGTAATGTTCACGCTTTTGGACCCCTGGGTGAATTTGAAAACAAATTTTCCGTTCAAAAACAGCTTGCATTCCGCTTCCATGCCGTCAAGGAATAATAGCATCTCCTCTCCGGGCTGCATTTCCGGAGTAATTTCCGTATAGTAGGCCGCAAACAAGGGTTCCCGGGTGGAATTCCAGCTGTTGATCGAAATGTGCGGGTCCGTCTCCGACTTCTCGATTTTTACATTCCGCGAAAAGCTGTCTACCTCCGTAAATCTCCATTGGGTTATTTCGGATTCCGAGATAATTTCATAGATTTTTTCGATTCCGCGTTTCGTTTTGATTCGCAGTGAATTCTTCCTGGCATCGTCAAAATTACTGTGCCCCCACTTTTCGACGAAGGCTCTTACGTCGCCGATGCCGTCGACAATTACGTCCTCGCAGGCGCAAAGTCCTGAAAAAACAACCTCGTCATCATTCTTTACGGTGAGAAAATCCCCAACCCCTTTTAAAAACAACTTCCGGTCGCCGGTTTTTATTTTATACTCCGCTTCGCCATACCATATCTTATTGTCTGAAAAGAGCGAGCTTTCTGCTCCGGTAAAGCGATTGCTGTTTTCAAAATCGCCCACCAGACAATTTTCTATTTTTACAGGATTTAAATCCTTGCAATAGGTAATTTCGAGCTTTCTTTTTTCCTTTATTTTCGCGACCGCTTCTTCCTTTGAAATAAAACCGACTTCTATGGCTTCATATGTTCCGCTCCCGGTGATCGGAATCCGTTTGCCGTCCTTCTCGATCAGAAGAAACGGCGTGCTTCTTCTGATAAAAACAAGCGGGTCGAGCGAGAAGATTTCATTATTGGAAAAGACGATCTCAAAATCATCCGTTTTCAGATGAAACGGAAGCGCCAGGGCTTCAAATCTGTCGAGCGAAACCTCAAAGGCATAGCCCTCAAAGCTGCTTTGCGCAAGTACCGCGCCGTCTTCAACGCTCCGCACGCAAATGAGCTTTCCGCGATCCTCCGCTAAGCTGAGCGCATTTGTGAATGCGACGCCTTTTTCTTCAAAGACAAAAGGACTTTCCGGCTCGCAATATTCGCCCGCCGCCAGGTTCTTCCCGTAAACGCGAAGCATTTCCGACAGCAGGAGCGCTTCGTCCGCCTCTTTTGTGCAATGCCCGAGATTGTCGACCATCCCGTCGAAATCATACAGGGTGCAGATCAGCGAAAGCGGGGCCCCCCAATTGTTCACGGATTGATAATAGGCAAAATTTGTCCCGCCGATTTGATTGTAGGCTCCCAGCAGCTTGGCGCCGGTCAGCAGCTCTCTTTTCAGAACGCTGTGCTTTCTGTCCGTCTCGCTCACCAGAAACGGCAAGCCTTTTTCCTTGATAAATCTTGAATAGAGCGAAAGATTGCGGTCAAAGGTTTCATCCGCCAGGGAAGGGTAGAAATTATAGGCCGGAACGACTCCTTCCGTCAGGCCTCCGCTGCGTTTTATATCGCCCTGTCCGGCGCATACAAACAAGGGGACGGTGATACCGTTGGCCAGAGCCATCTTTTTGAGGTTTTCAATGTACCCCTCGGCGTCCTCGCAGTCGAAAAAATCGAGTTCGTTTTCAAGTTGCAAAAGAATGACGCTGCCCTTATCCTGTCCGCCGCTCTGGTGCTTTGCAACGATTGGCAGGATTTTATCGAACCATCTTTCGACTTCGGCAAGATACCCCTCGTCGTTTTGTCGGATATCGTGGCTGCAAAGCACCCAGGCCGGCAGAGCGCCGCCGTCCCATTCCGAGCAGATATAGGGACCCGGACGGGCGACAACATACAAATCGTTTTCCTCACAGATTTTCAAAAAGCTCTCAACATCACGCTCCTCGGAAAAATCAAACGTCCCGGGCTCTGTTTCGTGAAAGTTCCACGGAAAATAGATATCGACACAGTTATAGCCGAGCGAGGAGATTAGCTTTGCCCGTGAGGCCCACTCCTTTTGGGGAATTCTGAAATAGAAGAAGGATGCGCATAACAAAACCTCTTCTTTTCCGTTGATTTTTATCCCGTTGCTTTTAAGTTCTATCTGTCCTGTCTGCATTGTGTTGTTTTCCTTTTCTGTCGTCGAAATCAAGGTTTGATGCTTTGATAAATTCCCACGGATCATCCTTCGCGCACTTTTCCGCATAATCTCTCGGAGGGACGCCTTTTATTT
>JAEZJL010000224.1 GCA_023415815.1 Bacillota bacterium
CTGGCGGGCTGTGCCACGGCTGCTACCCAGATAGAGGGTGGAGACAGGAACAACAACTGGTATGAATGGTGTGAAAAGGGCAAGATAAAGGACGGCAGCTCGTGTCTCAGGGCCGCTGACCACTGGAACAGGTATGCGGAGGATATAGGCCTCATGGCCCGGCTTAATATGAAAGTTTACCGCATGGGACTTGAATGGAGCAGGATAGAGCCGGAAAACGGTGTATTTGATGCGGCGGCCATAAAGCATTACCGGGATGAGATAAGCCTTCTGCTTAAAAACGGAATAAAGCCGCTGGTGACGCTGCACCACTTTGTGCACCCCCTCTGGTTCTGCAGGGAGGGCGAGTTTGAAACCGGAAAATGCGTGAAATATTTTGAGAGATATACAAGATACGTAGTGGAGAACCTTGGAGACCTGGTAAGCGAATATATAACAATCAACGAGCCCAACGTATACGCAACAAGCGGTTATTTTTTCGGAAGCTGGCCTCCCGGGAAAAAGGATTTCAGGCTGGCAATGAGGGTCTACAGGAACATGACACTCTGCCATATCGCTTCATATAGGGTAATCCATGAGACAAGGCTTTCAAAAGGCTTCACAGGGAAGACGATGGTGGGCGTCGCAAACCACCTCCGCGTTTTCGATCCGGTTTCCCACGCCAATCCGCTGGATTTTCTGGCTGCCAGGCTTATGCAATACACATTCCAGGATGCCGTAATGCGTTCCATGACGGGCGGCTTTCTCGTGCCTCCCATCGGCTTTGGCGCGCCTTCGGGGAGGGGGCGCTTTGCAGACTTCTTAGGGATTAACTATTACACGCGGAGCGTTGTGCGCTTCAAGGGCTTCAAGGATGAGACAAAGACAGGAGTACCAAAGAACGATCTCGGCTGGGAGATATACCCCGAAGGCCTTTCAAGGCTTTGCAGGAAGTATTTCAAGAAATACGGGCTTCCCATATGGATTACCGAAAACGGCACCTGCGACAGCAAGGACGCTTTCAGGGCGGAGTACATATACAGCCACCTCAGGGAAGTGTCTGAGCTGCGCGAAGGCGGCATACCCGTCGAGAGGTACTACCACTGGACGCTGACGGACAATTTCGAATGGAGCGAGGGAGAATCAGGGCGCTTCGGCCTGATAGCGCTGAACTTTGAGACGCAGGAGCGCAAGGTCAGGAAGAGCGGCGAGTTCTTCGGGGAGATTTGCCGCAGCAATTCGGTCACCGGGGATATGCTTGAAAAATACCTTTAGTCTGTTATGTATTTTTGTGCGCTTCTGGATTGACGGAGAAAATTCTGACGGATAAAAAGGCGCATATGATTTGACGTGAAGCGCCGTTTTATTGGATGTTTGATTTGAAATGTCTGTATAGTCGGCATTTACTCCCATAAATCCACCTCGCCGCCTGTTTAACATGTTTTTACATTAGGCCTCTGTGTATTATGCATTTAACTTGTCGACTGGGCCTATAAAATTTTTCATGTACCTGCCGCGATTTTCCTGGAGAATCCTCTTGCATTGAGAAATGATTAATGCTATAATAACCTCTGTCAAAAGCATTGCGGGATAGTGTAACGGCAGCACTACTGACTCTGGCTCAGTCTGTCTGGGTTCAAATCCTAGTCCCGCAGCCAAACGTAAGCCCTAGAGTAGTCAATACTCTAGGGCTTTGTTATATGGTTCTGTTTGTTCATATTATGTTAATTTGTCTACCAGAGATAAAATAGCCTGCTTATTTGTTCATGAACCGATGTAGGAATAAGGTGTGCATCTTCATATCTTAGCCTGTTCCATTCCGTCCGATTACCATAGCACATGGAACAGTTGGAACATCGGAACAGAGTTGACTAGGCAGTGTAGGGTAGTGGAACACGGTAGCAAGTAGTGATGTCATGACAAACCTGACTGTGGCTGATGCGAAGGGTATAACGTATAGTGACATCTTTATAGGTAGGTTAATTAAGGGCGTTAATATACTATTTCAGATAAGTTGATGTTATATGCTTTCAGGGTTATGCATTTGGCGTATACCCTTTTCCTTTTTCCTAAAATTATGGGAAAGTCTGATTTCTCCGATTTTAAATCAGGATTAAACACCCACTACGGAATCACCATATTTATGAATAAACAAAAAGAGGGCTTCATTTCGCCCTCCTGTATTATTTTGCTTTTCTTCTCTTTGTGGATTCAACAACTTCCAGCCTCTTATCCTGGCTTCCTGGCTGTTTACGGATAATGCAAGGTAATCCAGCTTATTTTCAACTGTCTCTAATCTCTGGGATTGTTCATCAAGTTTTTTGGTGTTGCCGGCCGCTCTTTCGTGTAACGACTGGAGACTTGGTTTAATATCATGCTCAATGGCCGTTTCTATTTTTGTAAGATGCTGCGTTATCTGGTGTTGGCCGGATTCAAGTTTGTCAAACCGTGTATTGGATTCCTTTCTGAATTCAGAAAACTCAGAGTACATCTTTGTTAAAAGCTCAAACGTATCATCCATCGGTACGACCTCCTGTAAATGCCTGGGTAAATTATATCACAAGCCGGGACTGTAATGGTAGGTGATTTTTTGATAATTTTTAAAGTTGTCGGGAGTTTCCCATAGGTTTGCGGTAAAGTTGATTTACGTGCTTTTGAACAAAAGAAAGAAGGATGTAACTTTTCATTACGCCCTTCCAGGAGGCAGTCGGAGCCGCCCATTTATAGCTTGTACTTTGATGTCTATGTCTCCATGTCGTCCACGCTTAACAAACTAACAACCTTTTGCCTATTAATTGTTATCCGATTGAGCTTTACTATATACGTCGTTTGAGGTTTGATAACAGTATCCTCTAGAATTCTTTAAATAGTTAAAACTTCATTGCTGCAATTCCAAAACCCCTGAGGGTATCTACTCCCCGTAATTGAAACCGAAATGACATTTCACGCACATCAGGCTGCGCGTCCTGTCATACCAGCGCACCATGTACATGGGAGAGCCGCAGACGGGGCATATCGAGGCTGTTTTCCTGCGCTGGGCCCGGACGATGTTGTTCATGCTTCCTCCATAAAAGATGTTTTATATAGGATACACAAAAGCACGGAATTTTATTTGTACCCTCAAAACCGCGTATGCAGGGCATCAGGATGCCTTGACCAGTTATTCTACAAAATATGCGCATTGTCTCTGGAATTTCAATTTGAATGGTGTTATAGTATTGTTAAATGTTATGACAGGATCGGAGACAGCCATGGTGAAGTCTTTAATGGACAAAATCAAGCTTCAGGAACGGGATTTCATTTTATTCCTGCTGGTAGGAGTCTTTCTTGGAATAGGACAGAGCATAGACGGATCGACCCTGAACAATTTCCTCAAGGATAAATTCCAGATGCTTATACTTCAGAGGACGGCCCTCGAAATACCGAGGGAGCTGCCCGGCTTCCTTGTATTCATAATCATAGGCTCGCTTTATGCGCTCGGCGACTTGAGGATCGCAGCGGTTGCGAACGTATGCGCGGCCGCAGGGATGATGCTGCTCGGCATAATACCTCCGGAATTTACCATTGTCGTCATGTGTATGTTTCTTTACAGCGCAGGCCAGCATGTGTACATGCCCCTTTCAAACTCTATCGCGATGGGCTTTGCAAACGACGGCAGGCTGGGCAGGAAGCTGGGGCAGGTGAGCGCGGCGAACACCGCGTCGCTCGTCGTATGCAGCGCGCTTCTGTGGGTGCTGTTCAGGTTCCTGGACGTCAGCTTCACCACCACTTTCACCATAGGCGCCATTTCCTTCCTGGGCGCGGCGGTGCTGCTGCTGTTCATGAAGCCCCAGAAACCGCACGTAACGGGGAAAAGATTCATATTCAGAAAGGAATACAGGCTCTTTTACTGGCTCAGCGTGCTCTACGGGGCCAGGAAGCAGATATTCATAACCTTCGGGCCCTGGGTGCTGGTGGATGTGTTCAAGCAGAAGGTCACCACCATGACAATCCTGTTTTTTATCATTTCCGTTATAGGAATCGTCTTTAAGCCCTTTATAGGGCATTTGATAGACAAGGTGGGCGAGAAATTCATACTCTGTGCCGAAGCCGCTATACTATTCGTGGTTTGCTTTGCCTACAGCTTCGCGGATCTCATACTGCCCCTGAACGGCGCCATACTGGTGATATGCGCATGTTATGTCATAGATCAGCTTCTGAACTCCGCCTCAATGGCACGCGCTACATATTTGAAGAAAATAGCGGTAAAAGAGGACGATGTGTCTCCCACGCTTTCGCTGGGCATCAGCATAGACCATATCATGTCGATGTTCCTGCCCTTGATTGGCGGCGTCGTATGGTTCGGAAGCGGCACCCATGGCTATAGGTATGTATTTCTGGCAGGAGCGGCGGTAGCGGCGGCCAACTTTTTCTCCGCGAGAAGAATCAGGATGAACGCTGCCACGCTTCAAACAGAAAGAAGCTGACACATTCGGGATGTGTCAGCTTCCGGTCCTGAACAAAACTTTTTTAATTAGTCCGGGCTAAACAAAAGAGAGTCGTTCATATAAAAGCATTTTCATTATACTAGTGCTATCGTACCATGTCAATATGAATTTAGACCTATTTTATACTGCGATTACAGATGATGTAAACCATTATTTTACATTCCGCACACGCTGGAGTATATCCTGTAATCCAGTTCGGGGAATATTTTATCCCTGTTCTCCGTCTCCAGCAGCCAGGCCTCGTCTATGCAATTTTCCCGGATGTCGTGGTAGAGCCTTGTAAACCTGCCTATGTGATCTCTTGTTCGGTTTTCGGCATACTGAACCATTGTGCCGGTCTTCATTATGAAAGCCCAATCGCTGCTCTGGGCCAGCAGGAGCTCTCTCGCCGCCTGGTTCAGAGCTTTTGCCTTTATTCCGCTGGCAGCGGGATAGTCGTTTGCAAGCTCTACCATCCTCACCGCGGATTTGTGCAGATGCCTGTATATCCAGTCATTTGAGCTGTTCAGCCAGATTTCATTATAGCCCTTGTGGCCCCAGGTGGAAGGGCAGGGGGCCGAAACCTGCATGACGGGGTATTCCGTAATGTATTCGCTCAAGGTGGTCAGCTCAAATACCTCCTGCTCCGTACCAATCTTTTCGAAGAGGCTCCTGATCCATTCCGGGCCCTCGTACCACCAGTGGCCGAAGAGCTCGGCGTCGTAGGGGCAGACTACTATCGGAGGCCTGTCCATTCTTTCGCTCAGATATTCTATCTGCTTTTCCCTGTTGAACATGAAATTGCCCGCGTGAAGTCCTGCCTTGCTTTTGGCCTTTTCAGGGTCGTAGGGCTGCTTGTCCTCCGTTTTGCCTGTGACCCTGTAATATTTGATGCCTGTGTCCGTCCTCTTTCCGTCGGGGCATATATAGTCCTTTACATAGTCCAGCTCCAGGTCGTAGCCGATATCCCTGTAGAATTCCCTGTAGTCGTAGTCGCCGGGATAGCCTTCCTTTGAGCTCCAGACCTGTCTGGAGGATTCGGCGTCCCTTGCAAAGGCCACGATGCCGCCCGGCGTAACAACAGGGGCATATGTCCCGAACACCGGGCGGGGTTTCGCATACAGTAGTCCGTGCGATTCGGTTATGAAATACTCGACGCCGTTTTCCTTGAGCGCGCCTTCGACCTCGGGTATATAGCCGCACTCGGGAAGCCATATGCCCTTTGGCTTTTTCCCGAAATGCCTTTCGTAGGACTTTACGCCTATGCCTATCTGCGCCCTCAGGCTTTCTTCCGGGATATTCAGAAGCGGCAGAAAGCCGTGTGTCGCCGCGCTGGCTATTATTTCAAGGCTGCCGCTGTCCTGCAGCTCTTTGAAAGCGGTCACAAGATCGCAGCCGTATTTTTCACGGAATACGTACAGGTCGTTT
This sequence comes from Bacillota bacterium, assembly GCA_023415815.1. Taxonomy (GTDB): domain Bacteria; phylum Bacillota; class Clostridia; order Acetivibrionales; family DTU013; genus JAEZJL01. Next base: position 5,874 of record JAEZJL010000224.1, read on the forward strand.
TTATACTTGGAATGGTACATCCGGGCAAGAGGCCGGAAGTCCGGCTGGTCTTTTGTCCGTTCAAGCTCCTTGCCGGAGAGCTCTATGAGCTTGTTTACATAGCGGATATACCTTTTCTGCAGCAGCTCGTCGGAGAGCATAGCCAGCAGGGTAGGCGTTATTGACATCGTGAGCCGGTACCTTATATTTTCGGCCTTGAGGGATTCAAAGGCGCTTAAAAGCGGTATGTAAGCTTCGGAGATGGCCTCGAACAGCCATCTTTCCTCAAGCATGTTTTCATTCTCGGGATGACGGACATACGGCAGGTGTGCATGGAGTACGAAAGCAACATAACCTTTTGTCAAAAGCTTCATCCTTTCTTTAAGCTTTCCGGACCGTCTCCGGTAAATTCCTGCGGGCTTCCGCCGTACGGCATTGCGGAGGATGCTGCGTACAGACTTTCGTCACGGCTTCCTCCATAAAGCCCGGAAGAGCTCAGGTCGTATATCTCCTCGGATGTAAGGCCGTATAAGGAGGAATCGGATACCCTGTCCGTACGGATTTCAAAACTGCCGTTCTTTAAGTCCGCATAGTTCGCGAAGCAAACCGTGGTATCGGGGCTGACAAAGTCGCTGGGCGTGACCGCGCCGTTGGAGCTTGACATGCCGACAAACAGGCTCTCGGATATTTTTCTGCCGATTTCTGCCACATAAAGGTTGTTTGCGTCACGGACATTGATATACCAGTTGTCTGAAAATTCGTTTATTCTGACAAAGAAGCTTTCTCTTTTTGTTATATTGGAGACCTTCAGTACCGGTACCGATCTCTTCCAGAGCTCTTCGCCGAGCTCTGCAGCAAATGCGGCGCTTTTTTCTTCGGGAATGTCCCAGTATACATAAAGCCATTTAGGGTCCCTTGCCAGAAGGGTTATACAGCTGTCCCCGTTTTTTTCATACGGGTTTGAAAGCCGTGCAGCCGCGCCGGA
>JAEZJL010000074.1 GCA_023415815.1 Bacillota bacterium
CTCATATACGCTATGCCGCTGACGGCTATGCCCAGATATAGAATAAACGGTATCAGGGCCGTGTCGAAGGCCATTATGGGAATTTTCATTATAAGCATGGCAGGGAGCAGCATCAGGCTTCCGGCTATGAAGGAAAGCGAGGTCATTACAAGGCTGTCTGTCCCTTTGACGGTCAGCCTCTTGCCCAGAACGGTATACAGCGCGAAAACCACGGCGGACCCCATCACCAGCAGCGGTCCCAATGCCGAGGCCATAGAGAGTCCAAGCTTGTCGGAAAAAAGCAGGACGACTCCCGCGATTCCGACGGCCATACCGAGTATTTTGCAGATATCGATTTTTTCACCTAGAATAAGCCACGCAAACAGCGCCACAAAAACAGGATTGCTTGAGAAAATCACCGCCGAGGTGGAGGCGTTGGCGTAGAGAAGGCCGTACTGTATCATTCCCATGCTCACCACAATGTTTACGAAGCCCAAAAGCGAGGTCTCGGCGGCAAGCCGCAGAGTCAGCTTCACTCCGAGCCTCTTCATCCTTATCACGGCGAAGGGCAGGAGCACGAGCCCGCCGAGGATAAAACGCAGAAAGCTGATTTGAAGAGGATGAAGGCCCGTACCTACAAGCTTGCTTGCCACTTCAAAGGTGCTGAAAAGTATTACGGTGATGCAAAGATATATAAAGCCCTTTGTCTGTTTTGTCATACCGTCTCCCTTTCCGTCCGCCTCATACTCCGCATCCGGCATCCGCCTCAACACCGCGCGACAGGTGCTTTCTGCACCCTATCAAATATACCGAGAGCTGCATGGCTACAAAAAACGCGCAGCCCAGCAGAATCACCGTGTAGCCCGAATACTCGAGGATAATTCCCGAAAGGCCCGCGCCAATGGCGGTGCCCAGACTGTTTGCAAATATCCGCAGTCCCGAATACGCGCCCTGGACATTTTCCGGTATGGCCTGCAGCATGCGGCAATCGACAGTTCCCGGAATCATCATCCTGAAGAAGGAATAAACGATCCACAGGATAATGAACATGTCGACGTCCGCCACAGTCATCAGTAAAAGCACCGGTATGTTCACAGCCATGAATATCACCGCGCTGTTCTCCATCCTCCAGCGTTTTGCAACGACAGGCACCAGAAAGGAGGAAACGAACATTACGATCGTGGCGGCAGAGTAAATAATACCGACATTGCTATCCCTGAGATGGAAGCTGTCACGGAAGATGATGTTCAGCATGGACGCCAGAATGTTAAAGGCTATTGACATTACGACCCCGTATAACAGAAAAGCCAGTATCTTTTTGTCCTTAAGCGGGCCGAGGTTTATTTTCTTTGCAGTATAATCTATTTTTCTCCTTGGCAGCGCGCTCCTTGCCGCTCCGAGCAGGATGAACAATATCCCGCTGACGAGCACGGCGATGAGATATGTATTTTCCATGCCTGACGACATGCCTGGCAGGTATCCGCCGAGTATGTTGCCGAAAAACATGGCAAACAGGTAGAAGCAGATAAGCAGGTTATATACCATATCCCGGTGCCCGGGCTCCACCAGGCTCAGAAGGAAGGGGAATTCACAGGATAGCACGAATGCGTCGCCCAGGCTCATTAAGAGCAGCCCGGCATAAATCGTCCCGGCATTCGGAGCAAGCGCCATAAGGGTCATTCCGCAGCCCTTCATGACACAGCCGAACACCATGGCGGAATGGAAGCCGATCCTGTCGCACAGCCCTCCGGCCAGCACGGACAATACGGCGGTCGCAACGGAACCGAAGGCAAGAAGGCTGCCTATGCCGATATCATTCAAGCCGCAGGCTTTCAGGTGAAAATTCAGATTGACGTTCCAGATGCCGGCGCTGAGGCCGAAAAGCATCTCCGTGAATAAAAACCACTTGACGGCCCCCGGCAGCTGGATAATAGACTTGAAATAATGCTTCATCGCACCCTCGAAAGTATACATAAACTCATTCCATTTATATTAACACTTTCGGCTGTGCTTGACAACAGTATAATCGATTCAATCCGTATTCATTCCCAGGCTTATCATAGCTGCGTTCCGCTCTCTCGCCGCTTCTTCCCCGGCTTTTCCGGGAATTCCGGCCGCTAAAGCTTTTTAAGCCTGAGCGCCATGTCGTCGTCCTTCAGCTGCAGCGGCATGGTGGAGACGACGATGTGCTTGTGCTTCAAAAGCTGCCTTTCCACGAAGACCCTGGTCTGATTGTGAAGTATTTTGTTCCACCAGGTTCTTACAACAAATTGGGGTAGTATGACGGTGATTATGTCACCCTTCTGGTAGTCGTATTCCTCCGATTCAATCAATCTCAGCAGAGGATCGACAACCTTCCTGAAGGGAGAGTATTTGATGATCAGAGGTATGTCCGTATTCATAAGGTCATATCTCTCGCGGATTTTTCTGCCCTGCTCCTCGTCGATTGACACATTGAAGGCAATGACATTGTCCGAGATGGTCCTGGCATAGCGGAGCGCCCTGATACTGGCCTTGTTGATGCTCTCAACGGGGACGATGACGCGGTTCCTGTAAACGTCATGGGTAATGTTGACTTCTTTGAGCTCCTCGGGTGTGATTTTCAGCTGCTTGTTGATAGCTACATAATGCCTTTTTACTTTAAGCATCATATGGATCATTATCGGTATGACAATGACGGCTATCCAGGTGCCCTCCGTAAACTTCGTAATAGCGATGACGATTACAATCATAAAGGTGACGAACGCGCCCAGGCCGTTTATCGCGGCTTTCATGTGCCAGCCGCTGCCCTTTTCCTTGAACCATTTGAAAAACATGCCCCCCTGCGAAAGCGTGAACGATATGAAAACACCGATGGCGTACAGCCCTATCAGCGAGGTTACGTTGGCGT
>JAEZJL010000078.1 GCA_023415815.1 Bacillota bacterium
CTGTAGGACTGGGCGCGAATCTTGCCCTTGTCGTTGTGCTCATATTCCCTGCCGCCCTTTTCAGTTTTCTTTAGATTATATTATTTCAAGCCCGAATAGTCAAGGAATGGCAGTATGCGCGCAGGGATGGCGTGCAAGAAAATTTTGAATCTAATTACAAGCCATTCTTAATTGGGGTATAATGGAGAGGGTGTAGGTCAATGGGAGTGATTATGGGGAGGGTTTTGCGATGACGCTGGGGCAGGCGCTGGAGGGTATCGGGACGCTTGACCGGGAGGCGATGCGCGGCGCGCAGGCCAGGCTGGACAGCCTGACAAAGCCGCTTGGGAGCCTCGGCAGGCTTGAAGAGCTGATTGTACGGATAGCGGGAATCAACGGCGCCGCTATGCCGAGGGTGGATAAAAAAACCGTGGTGATAATGTGCGCTGACAACGGAGTGACGGCCGAGGGCGTGAGCTCCTGCCCGAAATCGGTCACGGCTTCGGTTGCGCAGAATTTTACCAGGGGGATAACAGGTATAAATGTCCTGGGCAGGAAGGCCGGGGCGGACATAGTCATAGTCGATATCGGAATCGATGCGGATGTCGACTGTGAGGGCATTGTCAACAGGAAAATCCGCAGGGGGACCCGCAATATGGCCGAAGGCCCAGCCATGACCAGGGAAGAGGCCCTTCGCGCGATAGATACAGGGATAGACATAGTAGCCGGGCTTAAGCGCCAAGGCGTCAATCTGCTCGGCACCGGGGAGATGGGGATCGGCAATACGACCACAAGCAGCGCGGTTGCCGCCGTCCTCACCGGCAGGCCGCTGGACGGCCTTGTAGGAAAGGGCTCGGGACTTACAAGCGAAGGCTTGGGAAGAAAGCAGGAGGTCATCCAGAGGGCGATCGAGCTGAACAGGCCCGATCCGAATGACCCGCTCGATGTGCTGGCAAAGCTTGGGGGCTTCGACATCGCCGGGCTGGCCGGCTGCTTCATAGGCGCCGCTGCTCACAGGATACCTGTGGTGATCGACGGCTTCATCTCATCGGCCGCAGCTCTGGTGGCTGCGAGAATAAAGCCGGAGGCGCGCGATTTCATGCTTCCGTCCCACGGCTCCGCGGAGCCTGGCAGCAGGACGGTCCTTGAGGCGATAGGCTTCAAGCCGCTGTTAAACCTTGATATGCGCCTGGGCGAGGGGACTGGAGCTGCGCTTGCATTTCTGCTGATTGACGCGGCATTTGCCGCCTATGAGGAAATGGGTACGTTTGAGGACGCTGAGATTGAGCGGTATAAACCGCTTGAATGACATGGCGGACTTACAAAGGAGCCTTAAAATAATGGAGCATACCGTAAAAATACATAAAGACGGCAAAATACTTGAAGCAAGGGCCACCGACGGTACGAACCTCCTTGAGCTGCTGGGGGGAAACGGCATACGGCTGTATTCGCCCTGCGGCGGCAACGGAAGCTGCGGGAAGTGCAGGGTAAGGGCCGCAGGTCTTAAGGCGGCTCCGGCTGAGGGCGAAAGGCGGCTTCTTGGAAGCAATGCCCTGCAGGAGGGGTTCAGGCTTGCATGCTACACCATCGTTGACACGGATATGGACGTATATGCGGAGGACGGCGATATCACACACAGCATTATCACTGAAGGCAGGATGAGGGAGTTAAAACATGACCCATCCGTCGTCAAGCGGTATGTGGAGCTAAAAGCGCCCGCACTCGGAGACCAGACCTCCGACCTTGAAAGGCTGCTTGCCTTCACCGGCGGCGCGCTTGACGTACCTGACACGGACATCCTACGCGGGCTGCCACACCTGCTCAGGTCCTCGGACTTCAAGGCGACGCTTCTGCTTATAGAGGGCCGGCTTGCGGCGGTGGAGCCCGGAAATACCGAAGAGCGGCTTTTCGGGGCTGCCTTTGACATAGGCACCACGACAATAGCGGCTTATTTGTACGATCTGAAAACCGGGAAAAACGTTGACGTGGCGTCGGTGTTGAATCCGCAGGTCAGATTCGGAGCGGACGTGCTGTCCAGGATAGAATACGCCGTGTCCTCGGAAGCGGCTGCGGACATGATGCACGCTGCGCTGATGGACTGTTTGAATCTCATATTGAGGCAGTTTTCCAACAGAAACGGAATAGGGACTGCGGAAATATACAGCGCGATATTTGCGGGCAACACCACAATGATGCATTTTCTGATGAATCTGCACACCGGCAACATGGCTGTTTCGCCCTTCATTCCGGTCACCGCGCGCATGCACCGTCTGGATGCCGGAAGGCTGGGACTGGACATGAACAGGCGGGGCATGGCGCTGGCAATGCCCGGCGTTTCGGCCTATATAGGCGCGGATACCGTGGCCGCGGTCTTATCCAGCGGAATGTACGAAGCCGACGATATATCGCTGCTTGTGGACATCGGGACCAACGGAGAAATCGTCCTCGGCTGCCGGGACTGGCTGCTCTCCTGCTCGACAGCGGCGGGCCCGGCTTTTGAAGGAGCCAATATCAGAAACGGCGTGGGCGGGATTCACGGAGCCATAGATACCGTGAGGCTTTTGCCCGAGCTTCGTTTTACTACGCTTGGAGACAAAGAGCCTGTGGGTATATGCGGGTCTGGCATTGTCGACGCGGTTGCGCAGCTGCTGGAGACGGGACTGCTTGATGAAACGGGCAGATTTATGGACGCCGGTGAACTGAGCGGATTCGCGGTCGGATACCGGGACAGGCTTTCCGCCGTTGACGGAGTCAAGGCCTTCATTCTCCTGCCGGCTTCGGACGGAAGCCCGAACGGCTGCATCGCCGTTACGCAGAAGGACGTAAGGGAGCTCCAGAACGCGAAGGCAGCCATCGCTGCGGGTATAAGGACGCTTGTCAAAAAATCCGGCATTGAGATGAAGGATATCGGGAAGGTTTGCCTGGCCGGAGGCTTCGGCAGCCGCATCGATATCGGCAGTGCGCTGAAGATAGGACTTTTGCCCCGAGAACTGGAAGGCAGGGTCGAGGCGATAGGAAACGCCGCCGGTTCGGGAGCCGCGGAGGTCCTGCTCTCGTCCGGGATGCTGGAGGCTGCCGGCGCGATAAAAGCGAAGCTTCAATATATAGAGCTATCCTCCTCCAAGGAATTTACCGAGGAATACGTCGGCTGCATGTTTTTTTGAGGCCCGTTCAGCGATATGCGTTCAAAAGACGATCCCGGGATGGAGGATTTTTTTCAATTTAAGCGAATACTATATATCAAGATAAAAAGGATTTGGGATAACCGCTCCTTTACGCTATATATCACGATGCAAGGATAAAATGTAATTTAATTGGGAGGTAACAGCTTGGATTCAAACAACACGGATTTTAAAAAATGCAATTACTGCGGCGAGACCATTCCGGCTGGCTCGGGCCGCTGTCCTTTCTGCGGCAGTATTTTGGAGGTCGCTGTCGACAATGATCCCTTCAGGCTCTCCGAGGAAAAGCCTGCCGGAGATTCCGGAAATACTCAGACCGGCCCCGTGCCGGGCGCCCCGGATGCGGATACGGCTCCGATTCCCGCGGAGGCTTACAGGAATACCGAAAAAGGCGGTTATACGGCAGGAAATGCGGAAAGCTATACCGGGCCTTCCTACAATAATGCTCCAGGCTATGGGGAATATAAAAGGCCGCCGCTGAAAAACGGGTTAAAGGTTTTCCTGACAATCATCTTCACGATGATACC
>JAEZJL010000167.1 GCA_023415815.1 Bacillota bacterium
CGGCATAGCGTATATGAGCTATTTTTACGGACTAGCAAATGTGAACACCAGCACGGGGTCCCTGATTTATTTTGTCAAGCCCGTGCTGGCGGCGCTGTTCTCGGTCATAATCCTGCACGAGAGCCTCAGCGTCCGTTTTTATGCCGGTACCGCTGTGATCATAGCAGGCCTGGTGGTCGTAAATGCAAGGCTGCTCGCCAAATGTTACAGGAATTTAAGGATTTTGTAACCAAAAATGCCCCGCTTTGGTATATAATTATGGGAGGGAATTCCTATAGGGCTTGTACCCGGGGATGTTCCTTCAAATACTAATGATAGTAGAAGATAACATACATAAGGAGGAAAGACAATGAGTCGGAAATTCCGCTTGTTCTCAGCGGCCTGCATTACGCTGCTTGTTGTCTCGATAGGGTTCAACATAGCGCTGGCAGTATCGGAGGGCGCTCCCGAGCCTGGCTCGGACAAGGATCCCCTGATCAGCAAGAGCTATGTGGATCAAAGCGTAAGCCAGTTCAACCAGCAGCTTCTGGAGCTCCAGGAGAAGCAAACGCAGCAGCAGGGCCAGATGGACCAGCTCGTAAAGGATAATGAGACCCTCGTCCAGAAGCTGGCGGCGCAGGACGCCGTCATAAAAGCTTTACAGGACGAGCTGAAGAAAGTATCGAATCAGACTCCGGCCCCGCCTGCAAATACCGGCACGCCCGCGAATAGCGGTACGTCCGGAAATACAGTCGCACCGCCGGCAGGCGCCACGCTCAAGGGCACCATCACCGTCGCGTCTCTGCGCGTGAGGGCACAGGCCAATACCACCTCCGCTGTTGTCGCTTCGGCGGTGAAGGGCGAGGTCGTGACGATAGTAACCAAGGGCGGGGAATGGCACAAGATAAAAACCGCAAAGGGAATCACCGGCTATGTGCTGGCGAAGTATGTGAGCATAAAAAAGTAAGCTTAAGGTAATATAAATACCAGTTGTCACAAATTTTTGCATCGTATAGGGGTGTTCATGAAGGAAGGCTTTATACGCTCCCTGGTGGGCGATTTTATAACCCGCAAGGACTTCATGCCGCTGAGGGATGAAGCCGGAAGCATAGTGACCGGCGATGTCGTAAGCATATTGACAAAGCAGGCCTTCGGAAGCCTGGTGATTCTTGAGCTGATAGACGCCGACAGACTGTCGGCTGAAAATATATCGGCGATACTCGGGGGCAACGCGGAACGGCTCGACGCTATAAACGCCGCACAGAGCTACGTCTTTGAGGTGTTCGTCTTCAACGGACGGCCCGAGGAGGAAAAGCTGAAGGTCATTGAAGACGGCCAGCTCCACCGGACTATGCAGAAGAAATATATCAAATGCTTCAGCGTAAGCCTTGAAGACAAAGCCGTTGTGAAGTATTTCAACGCTCCGGTTTCCGACTTCGGTATCTCAGCCACGGTCAAGGCGAGGCTGGAGGGGAAAGCGGGGACCTCCGAATATCAGGGACGGCTTGAGGATATCGTGCAAAAAAGGGAAGAGGAACGGAGAATAACGTACAGGGCGAGGACTCCTTTCCTTACATATGCGCTGATCGCCGTAAACATTGCCGTTTACGGTCTTCTGTACCTCTATTCCATGCAGTCCGGCCAAAGCTACGGCCAGCTGCTTTCCATCTTCGGCGCAAAGATTAATTCGAATATAGTCAACGGCGAATATTGGAGACTGATAACGCCGATTTTCCTGCACGCCAACCTGGTGCATCTTCTCATAAACTGTTATTCCCTATATGCGGTGGGGGTCACGGTGGAGAAGGTATTCGGACATGGCAGGTTTGCCGCCATTTACTTTTTCGCGGGAATACTCGGCAACATATGCAGCTTCATGTTCTCGCCCAATTCCGCCGTAGGCGCTTCCGGCGCGATTTTCGGACTGCTTGGCGCGCTTCTGTATTTCGGGCTCGAAAGGCCCGCGCTTTTCAAAGCATACTTCGGCTATGGAGTCATTACAACAATTATCATAAATCTATTCTACGGCTTTTCAAATTCAGGCATCGACAACTATGCGCACATGGGAGGGCTGCTTGGAGGCTTTCTCGCCTCGGGCGCCGTAAAGGCTTCCGGCGCGGGGAAGTGGTATTTAAGCAGGCTGCTTTATGTGCCGCTGGCCCTTGCCGTAGCCGCAGGCGGTCTTTTTTATGGCTTTAACAGCGGCAACAATGCTGCGCTAGCCGGGCTGGACAAAATACAGGCATATTTGGACAATAAGAATTACGGCGAGGCGGAGAAAATGGCGGAAAGCATAATCATTGCCGAACCCCTGAACAGAGATATAAAATCCGATGCTTTTAGATACTTAATCCTGGCGGAGGCGTACTCAGGCAAAATCGATGAATCTCTGGAGCATGCTCTGCAGATGATAAAAGTGGACCCTCCAAGTGGACATTACTTTGCAGGCGTCATTTATTACGACCTGAAGAGATACGACGATGCAAAGAGAGAGCTTCAGTCCGCAAAGGAGCTGAAGGCTCCGTACAGCAACATAGATGAGCTTTTAAGCAATATCGGGGGCCTGACCGCAAAATAGAGAGGTCCGCGGAGGAAGGTATATTGAAGAAACTAAAGCTGCTTTCAGTCGCAGTGTGTTGTATAGTTTTGCTGATCAGCGGCTGCGCATCGGGAAAAGACGGCGGGAAAGGTGAGACAGCCTCAACCGAGACTGCGGCCTCCGCTCCGGAGACTGTGAAGCCGGCTGAGCCGGCAAAGACGCCTGCGGTTGTGGAGGACCCCATCAAAACCAGGCTGGCAGGCATGTCCCTGGACGAGAAAATCGGCCAGCTTCTGGTTTTCGGCTTCAGCGGGACTTCATTGGATCAGGGGACGACAGAAATGCTGGACAGGTACAAGCCCGGCGGGCTGATTATCATGGGGGAAAACGTGAAGAGCGCCGGACAGCTTCTGGAGCTTGTAAATTCTCTGAAGGCCGTGAGCTCGGAAAGCGGAATACCTGCATTCATATCCGTGGATGAAGAGGGCGGGAGGGTCAGCCGGATGCCACCCGAGCTTAAGAACATACCTTCGGCACTTACAGTCGGAAAGACGGGAAATGCCGGTATTGCCGGCGGCGTGGGAAGCGCCGTTGCCGGAGAGCTGAAGGCCTTCGGCTTTAATATGGATTTCGCACCCGTACTTGATATCTGGAGCAATCCCCAAAATACCGTCATAGGAGACAGGGCGTTCGGGACGGACGCGGACACGGTTGGAAGGCTTGGCGTCAGTGCGATGAACGGCATTGCCTCTGCAGGAGTGATACCTGTGGTAAAGCATTTTCCGGGGCATGGGGATACGACAGCCGACTCGCACAAGGAGCTGCCCGTATCGGACAGTACTATGGAAAGGCTTGAGAGCTTCGAGCTGAAGCCCTTTTATGAGGCTGTTGCAAACGGCGCCGATGCGGTCATGGTTGCGCATATACTGCTGACCCAGGTGGACGCGAAGTATCCCGCATCGCTTTCAAAAGCCGTTATAACGGATATCC
>JAEZJL010000355.1 GCA_023415815.1 Bacillota bacterium
TCACAAGGTCCGCGCCCAGGTTCTACGTCAACAATACCAACGACTTCAACGATCTGTTGAATTCCACGCTGGGTGACGTCTGGACGGGCAAGACCACCGCGGAAAAAGCCATTACGGCAAACATCGACAAATTGAATGCGGCATTCCAGGGACAGGGCAAATAAAAAACGATTTTCCCAGGGATACCCGGGGCGCCCGCCCGCAGCACTGGCTCCAAAAACGTGCGGGCGCCCTTTTCCCTACTAAACATGAGGTGTTATTATATGGGCAAAATAAGAACAAACCGGCATTCATCGATTGGGAAAATAGAAAGCAGGACCGCATACCTGTGCCTGATCCCTGCGTTTCTCGGCCTGACCTTCATTACGTATCTGCCGTTGATGGGTGTGTTCGGTATCAGCTTCTTTAAATGGAAGGGCCTGTCGAAACCGGTCTTCAACGGTTTCGGGAACTACTTCCAATTGTTCACGGGCGATCCGTATTTTATCGATTCCATCAAGGTGACGATCTATTTTGCAGTGCTGGCTGTATTTTTCAGCATGATCTATTCTCTGGCGGTTGCGATGCTGTTGAACCGTTCAATTCCCGCACGCGCTTTCTGGCGCGCGGTATTCTATCTGCCGTACATTTTGCCCGCCGTTGCCATATACATCGGTTGGTCATGGCTGTATGAAACGAATTTTGGTCTGATTAACTATTTTTTATCGGAAATCGGAATTACCAAGGTCATGTTTCTGAGCGATTCCGCAAGGGTTGTCCCGTCGCTGGCGCTGATCGCGGTCTGGACGAGCGGCAACCTCATCGTTATTTTCCTGGCGGGCTTGCAGAACGTCCCGCGGGTATACCGCGAGGCGGCATTGATAGACGGGGCCAATTTCTGGCAGCAGTTTCGCAATGTGACGCTGCCGTGCATGACGCCCATTATCTTTTACAACCTTTTGATGAGCCTTGTCACTAACATGCAGGTCGTCGTACCGGCGCTGGCGCTGACGAACGGCGGACCGGGCAATTCTTCCATGTTTATGACGTTCCTGATGTACCGGTACGCGTTCCAGAGCAATCAGATCGGCTATGCATGCGCTATCTCGTTCGTTTTCTTTATATTGATCGCAATCTTCACAATGATATTGTTCGCTACGTCCAAATCCTGGATCTTTTACGAGGGGGATAGCAAATGATGCAAACTGCTGTAAAACCAAAATCTTTTGCCAGTATCAAGCGAAGCGAGAGGGCTGCCGACATATTTTCGCTGGTTGCCGTCGTCCTGACGGCGGCTCTCGTGATGCTGCCGATCTGGTGGATATTCCGCTCCTCCCTAATGTCCAATGCCGAGCTGTATGAATTTCCGCCCGCGTTTTTCCCCGGCAGATGGCTGTTTTCCAATTACGTCGAAACGCTGGAGTACTTCAAGTTCTGGTTATATCTGAAAAACACGATGACCATCATCGTCCCCTCGGTCATCGGCGGAACCGTCACCGCCACGCTGGCGGGCTATGCGTTTGCGCGGCTGCGCTTCAAGGGCAAGAACTTCATATTTTCCCTCTGCGTGGGTTCGATGCTGCTGCCGACAATGGTCACGCTGATCCCGCTCTATATGATGTGGACGCGTATCATCGGGCTGCACGACTCCTTGCTGCCGCTGATCATACCGCATTTTTGCGGCGGCGGGGCATTTAACATTTTTTTGATCCGCCAGTTTATAAAAACCCTTCCCCAGGAGCTGGATGAGGCGGCTACCATTGACGGCGCCGGCTACATGAGGACCTTAACGAGCATCATCGTTCCGTCCATCCGGCCTGCGATGATCGTTATAGCGCTGCTCCTCTTTATAATGCTATGGAATGATATGCTGCAGCAGCTGGTCTATATCAACAAACCGCAGAGCTTCACCATCGCCATAGGGCTGAACGCCTTCAGGGGCGCCTTGAAGGCCGACTGGTCGAAGATGATGGCGGCGACATGCATGTCATTTGCGCCGGGCCTGATATTCTATCTTATCGGCCAGCGGTATTTCATAGAGGGCATCGTAATGACGGGAATGAAAAACTAAGGGACCGGAGCTTCGCAAGCTTGAAATCCGGGGCATGTCCTTGACTGGGCACATATTTTCTGAACATTGACATCTGAATATTTCTTTTATTGAAGACAGGCCTTTTCAGTGCTAATATTGTCTTATGTACACAATTTGCAGGAAAAAGAGGTTAATTTATGAAAAAGGATTTATCACTCTTTTTTGCCTTATTGTTTCTTTTGGCGGCACTGATCACCGGCTGCGGAAGCAACGCGGAAGCTCCTCCTGCATCGACCCCGGCAAATCTTACCTTCTGGACTTTTGTCGACCAGCACAAGCAGTTTTTCGACGATGCGGCGGCAGCCTGGAATAAGGAGCACAAGGATAAGCCGATCAGCCTCGCAAGCGACGTATATCCTTACGACGAAATGCACAGCAAGCTCCGGCTGGCCCTCCAGTCAGGAGCGGGGGCGCCGGATATCGTGGATATAGAAGCAAGCAGATATCCCATTTTCCTGAAGGGGAACATCTCCCTTCTGCCGCTGAACAGCATCGTTGAGCCTGAAAAGGATCATCTTATCATGGGCAGGCTGGAGAATTACGCCTCCGGCGGAAAATATTACGGCATTGACTATCACGTCGGAGTGACGGTTGCGTTTTACAACAAGGAAATCCTCGGAGAGGCCGGCGTAAATCCCGACGATATCAAGCTCTGGTCCGATTTCGAAGTCGCCGGCAGAAAGGTGAAGGCTGCGACGGGAAAGCCGATGATGACCATCGAGGTCAAAAACATGTGGACCTTCTATCCGATGATCAGCCAGCAGGGTTCCAACTATCTTGACAGGGATGGAAATGTCATCGTCGACAACGAAATAAACATCAGGACCCTTGAATTCCTCAGGGATATGATATACAGGGACGGGATCGCCATTCCGGCTCCCGGCGGAGAGCACTATACCGAGGAATATTACGCATTTATGAGCAAGGGCGGCGCTGCTTCGGTAATCATGCCCCTCTGGTTTATGGGGAGGTTTACGGATTACATGCCGGAATTGAAGGGGAAAATGGTGATAAGGCCTATGCCGGCATGGACGGCAGGCGGTTTCAGGACGGCGGGCATGGGCGGCACCGGCACTTCCATAACCAACCAGTGCCGTAACTCCGAGCTGGCGAAGGAATTCCTGGCCGCAGCAAAGCTTTCGAAGGAGGGCAGCCTGAAGACATGGACACTGCTTGGCTTCGACCCTATCCGGAAGGATGTCTACGGCATGCCGGAGCTGAATGTCGACAACAAGTATACAGAATTTTTTGGTAAAGATATCATAGATGTGGTAAAATCGGTTAAGGATGACATCAATCCTGTAAATCTCGGACCGTTGTATCCTGACGCGACAACGCTTGTCAACAGGACTACATTGTTCAAGGTGCTGTGCGAACAGAGCCAGACGCCGGAGGAAGGCTTGAAAGCGGCTGCAGCCGAACTACGGGCTGAAAAGCAAACGATTAAATAAGAATAGCAGGATAATATCATGGCGACTATAAAAGAAATTGCAAAAATGGCGAATGTCTCTACGGCCACAGTATCGCATGTGCTCAATGAAACGGCCAGAATCAGCGAAGAAACGAGAGACAGGGTATTACAAATCGTCAGGATGGTCAACTACAGGCCGAATAGTATTGCCAAAAGCCTTAAGATCAAGAAAACCAACACCATCGGTATCATCACCGAGGATATCACCGTATTCAATACGCCTGAGATCATCAACGGGATCAATGAATATACGGAAAGACACAATTACCACATCATACTGAACAATATCATGCTGTACAAAAAGGTCGGCAACAAATACAAGGACGCGTCGAAGTATACCGGGATAGTGGCGGATATCATCGACGACTTTGTAAGCAAGCAGGTGGAAGGCGTCATTTATGTCGGAGCGCACTGCAGGGATGTTGCGGGCCTGATCGGCAATTGTCCGGTCCCGCTGGTATTTACATATTGCTATGCAAACAATAAATGCGATGTTTCGATCTATTATGACGACGAAACCGCGGCCTGTGATCTGACAAAATATCTGATTTCCCTGGGCCACCGCAAAATAGGGGTAATCACCGGCCTTCTCGATTCCGCGCAGTGCCAGGACAGGCTCAAGGGCTACCAGAGGGCGCTTTATGAAAGCAACATCCTGTTCAACCCCCAATACATGAGAGTCGGAGATTGGGAATTCGAAAAGGGCTATATGATGGCCAAGGAGCTGATAGCCTTGTCCGACCCTCCCACAGCGATCTTTTCCATGAATGACATCATGGCCGGAGGGGTCATCGACGCGGCATATGAGCTGGGCTTGAATGTCCCGAGAAATTTGTCCCTGGTCGGCTTCGACAACAGGGAGTGCAGCTGGTCCTATTCGCCAAGGCTTACGACCATGGCGCTCCCGTTGAATGAAATCGGCAAATTGGGCGCAGAGCTGCTCATAAAATCGATCAAAGGCGAAATGTCCGACCAGGAAAGGACAATCAAGCTGCAGTGCAAATTGATCGAGCGGAAATCCGTTTTACACAATTCATTGATTTAAACCGGTTTTGTATTTTTCTCAGGACTATTCTACTTATTCATTTAATCGATTAAATATCTATTTTTAAGCAAAATCAAATTAATTTAACAAGGAGAGATTGAATCGTTGTGGACAGCTATGACGTTATTTTTATCGGGCATATGTGTTTTGATGAAGTGATTCCGTTCGGCGGGACTCCTGTAATCGCTCCCGGAAGCGCCGTCCTGTGCGGGGCGATGGTTACCGCGAGGGTAGGAAAAAAGACCGCTGCAGTTGTGAAAATGTCAAGGGGCGAGGAGTATATCAACGACCCGATGAAAGCGCTGGGAGTCGACGTTTTCGTCATTCCCGGCGAGGTGACTACCTACTCAAGGGTTTTGCACGAAGGCGAAAACGTAGATGAAAGAAAGATCACGCTGGTGAGGACGGCCGGATTGATTTCTATCGGGGATGTGCCGCCGCTGGGCGCAAAATATGTGCATCTGGCCGGTATCTCGGATTCGGAGTTCGATATGGACCTTATGACCGGGCTCAAGAACAGGGGTTACAGCCTTTCTGCAGATATGCAGAGCTTTGTGCGGCAGATCACGCCGGTCACTCATGAAATAAACTTCGGCGATGTAAAAAACAAAAAGGAAATCGTTGCTTTAATGGACCGGGTCAAGCTGGATATCGTTGAAGCAAAAGTCCTTACAGGCACCGACAACCTGGAGGAGGCGGCAAAAACAGTTGAAAAATGGGGCTGTCCGGAAGTCATGATTACGCATTCACAGGGTGTGCTTGCAAGGGCGGGCGGGACGACTTATTACGAAAAATTCTCAAACAACAGCGTCGTCGGCAGGACCGGACGGGGCGACACCACTTTTGCCGCATACCTCTCATGGAGGCTTGAGCACGATGTCGCAGAATCCCTCAAGTTCGCCGCAGCGCTTGTTTCAATAAAAATGGAGAAGTACGGGCCCTTCAGCGGGACCCTGGAGGACGTACTGGCAAGGATAAATGAAAAGCACTCATGATCCGAGGCTCAAGGAGGCAATGATATGTACGATAACGGAGTTGAAAAAAACATCTATAAAAACTGGTGCATTGTCGAAAACTGCTTCGATGCTGCCTGGATCAGGCATTATGAATCCGTAATGGCGCTCGGGACGGGGTATATGACGACCAGGTCAAGCTTTGAGGAAGGCTTTGAGGAGGACGGGCAGAACCTGGAATATGACCGTATACCGGGGAATGTTTCACTGGAAGTGATACCGTCAAAAAAAAGCAGGTGGGGGACGTTTATACCATTGGTACAGGCCCGGCATCCCTTCTGGAGGGTCGGCATCGTCAACCTGCCTTACTACCTGGGCATGACCGTATGCGCCGACGGCGAAAAGCTTGACATGGAAGCCTCGGAGATATCAGGCTACTGCCGCTGGCTCGACATGAAGACGGCGACGCTTTACCGCGCATTTACATGGAAAACCCGGTCCGGTAAAACGCTTGAGCTTCTTTTCAGGAGGTTTATGAATCCAGACCTGAGATTTGTGTGCGTTCAGGACCTTAAAATAAAAATGGCGTCAGGCAGCGCTTATATCGAATTAAGCAGCTTTATCGACAACGATGTGCGCACAAACGGGTTTGACAAGTACAAATCCCATGATGTTGCGTACGCGGGCGATAATGT